>NZ_VIGC02000012.1 GCF_006569185.2 Litorilinea aerophila
GGCAAGGGGTATCGCCTTCCTTGTCGGCGCCTCGGATCCTGAACTCTACGCAGTCGCTCCAGGATACTTCCCGCTGCCATGGCTGTTTCCTCCTCTCTCCAACTCTCATCTCGTCCAGCCTATCTCATCATTATATCCACCCCTCCCCCTGTTTGAGAACTAATAAGCCCTAGGGTCACCGGCCCCGAACGCACCCTGATGGAGCTGGAGGTCATCGACGACTACACCTTCAAGTGTAAGTTCGCCCATCCCAAGCCCCTCTTCATCTACAGCCTGGGCCGCCTGACCAACGCGCTCTATGCCCCCGGCCACTACATGAAGCAGTTCCACATGGAGCTGACCGACGACAAGGACGCCCTGGCTGCGGCGGCCACCAACGCCGGCTTCGAGACCTGGGTCCAATACTACCAGGACCGCAACTGGTGGTACCTCAACCCGGACAAGCCCAGCGTCGGCCCGTGGCTGGCCAAGAACCAGCTCTCCACCGAGCTCTTTATCATGGAGCGCAACCCGTACTTCTTCGCGGTGGATGCCGACGGCAACCAGCTCCCCTACGTGGACAAGGTCACCCACCGCCTCTTCGAGACGCCCGACGTCTTCAACCTCTGGATCATCAACGGCGAGATCGACTTCCAGGCTCGCCACGTCCAGTTGGGGAACTTCACCCTCTACAAAGAGAACGAAGAGAACGGCGACTATCGGGTGCTCATCGGCGTCAGCTCCGGCCATGTGGCCATGCAGCCGAACCACACCACCAAGAACCCACGGCTGCGGGAATTCTTCAACAAGCGGGAGGTGCGCATTGCCCTCTCCCTGGCGGTGGACCGGGAGGCGCTCAACGAGCTGGTCTTCGATGGGCTGATGAAGCCGCGCCAGTACAGCCCGCTGCCCATGTCGCCCCAGTACTATGAGAAGCTCTCCAATGCCTACATCGAATACGATCCGGAGCGGGCCAACCAGCTTCTGGACGAGGCCGGCTATGCCGAACGGGACAGCGAGGGCTTCCGCCTCTGGAACGACGGCAGCGGCGAGCAGATCAGCTTCATCATCGAGGGGACGGCGGAGCCCGGCTCCCCGGATGAAGACGCCGTCCAGCAGGTGATCCGCTACTACGCGGACGTGGGCATCAAGGCCAGCTACAAGTCGGTGGAACGCTCCCTGTACGAGGAGCACTGGGCGGCCAACGAGATCGAGGCGGCCTGGTGGGGTGGCGACCGCACCGTGGTGCCTCTGGTGGCGCCGGGCATCTTCCTGGGCACCATCACCGACCGCCCCTGGGCCGTGGCCTGGGGCCTCTGGCGCAACGATCCCACCAACCCCAATGCGGAGGAACCGCCGGAGGGCCACTGGATCTGGGACATCTGGTCCCTGTGGGATCAGATCGCGGTGGAGCCGGACGAGGAGAAGCGCAACGAGCTCTTCCGTCAGATCCTGGACATCTGGGCCGAGGAGTTGCCCATGATCGGCTACCTGGGCGAAGCGCCGGCGCTGGTCATCGCCAAGAATGGCGTGCGCAACTACCTGCCCGGCATGCCCATCGACGACCCCACGGGCGACGAGCACTTCCTCAACACTGAAACCTACTTCTGGGAAGATCCGGAGAACCACGTGGCCTGATCCGGGCATCAGCCGCCCGGCGTCGGCCGGGGGAGGGCGCGGGCAACTGCGCCCTCCCCATCCCGGTGCCAGGCGGCTATCCCGTGACCTGGTTCTGTGTTTGTGTCATGCTTTGGGAGCGGTGAAATGGCGATCTACATCTTGCGGCGGATCCTCTTCATGATCCCGACCCTCTTCGCGATTTCGATCCTGTCCTTTGTGATCATCCAGCTGCCGCCGGGGGACTTCCTCACCTCCTACGCGGCCCAGCTGCGGGCACAGGGCGACATCGTGGACGAGGCGCAGCTGGCCGCCCTCCGGGAACGGTACGGCCTGGGCGAGCCGGTTTACAAACAATATTACAAATGGATGAAAGGCATTCTCCTGGAAGGCGACTGGGGCCAGTCCATGGAATGGCAAAAACCTGTCAAAGAGCTGATCTGGGAACGGCTGGCCCTGACCATGGCCATTTCCGGCTCCGCGCTGCTGGTCAGCTGGTTTATTGCCATCCCCATCGGCGTTTACTCGGCGACCCATCAATATTCCATCCTGGACTATACCATGACGCTGTTTAGCTTTATCGGCCTGGGGACGCCCGGCTTCTTGCTGGCCCTGGTTGTCATGTTCTGGGCCCAATCGGCCCTGGGCATGAACGTGGGTGGGCTCTTTTCCCAGGAATATATTCTGGCGCCATGGAGTTGGGCCAAATTCGTGGATATGCTCAAGCATATCTGGATCCCCCTGATTATTGTGGCGGTCGGCAGTACGGCCGGCAACATCCGCATCACCCGGGCCAACCTGCTGGATGAATTGAACAAACCCTATGTGGAAACGGCCCGGGCCAAAGGGTTGAAAGAAAGTCGCCTCATCTGGAAATATCCGGTGCGGGTGGCCTTGAACCCCTTCTTCAGCACCGTGGGCTGGTCCCTGGCGAGCCTGATCTCCGGCACCACCCTGGTGGCCATGGTGTTGAGCCTCCAGACCACGGGGCCCATGTTGTTGCGTGCCCTCACCTCCCAGGACATGTACCTGGCCGGCAGCTTCATCCTGCTCCTGAGTACCCTGACGGTGATCGGTACGCTCATTTCTGACATCCTGCTGGCCGTTGTGGATCCACGCATCCGGCTCAGTTAGGATGCGTCCCATGGTTGGGCAGCCAGACGGAAAACCGACCGGGTTTTCCAAACCGTTTCCACCATGCGGTACGCGCCTCTCAGTTTAGGTATCAGAGGGCGAGGAGAAGAGATCCATGCAATCTGTGGAAAAGACCTGGTACGAACAGGTTGAAGAGCTCGATTCCACGTTGGAGGATGAGCTCGAAGAAGAATTTTTCTCGGAAGACGAGGAAAAGATCTATGTGGCGTCCTACCTCAAGCTCATGTGGTGGCGCTTCTTAAAACACCGGATGGCGGTCATCAGCGCGGTGATTGTGATCCTCCTGTACTTCGTGGCGGCCTTCGCCGAGTTCGTGGCGCCCTACGACCCGGAGAACTCCTTCGTCCAGTACAAGCTGGCGCCCCCCTCCACCATCCGGATCATCGACAACGAGGGCAACCTGCGGTGGCCTTTCGTCTACAAGATGGTGCGAGAGCGGGATCCGGAGACCCTGCGCAGTATCTATGTGGAAGATCGCACCGTGATGTACCCCATCCGCTTCTTCGTCCAGGGGCCGGAGTATGAGCTCTGGGGTCTGTGGAAGTCCGATCTCCACCTGTTCGGTTTAGACGCCCCCCGGGAGGAACAGGGGCTCTTCCTGTTGGGTGCCGACCGGCTGGGACGGGATCTTTTCTCCCGGCTCTGTTACGGCGCCCGCATCTCCCTGACCATCGGCCTGCTGAGCGTGGTGGTGAGCCTGGTGCTGGGGATCTTGTTGGGCGGCATCTCGGGCTACTACGGCGGCACTATCGACAACCTGATCCAGCGCCTCATCGAGTTCATCCGCTCTATTCCGGAAATTCCCCTGATCATGGCCCTGGCCGCAGCCCTGCCGGCCGACTGGTCCATTGTTCGCCTCTACTTCGGCGTGACCATCCTGCTCTCCTTTGTGGGGTGGACGGGCCTGGCCCGGGTGGTGCGGGGGCGTTTCCTCAGCCTCCGGGAGGAGGACTTCGTCATGGCGGCCCGGCTCGCGGGCTCCAGCGAGATGCGCATCATCCTGCGCCACATGATGCCCTCCTTCCTGAGCCACATCATCGCCTCGTTGACCCTCTCCATCCCAGGCATCATTCTGGCCGAGACGGGTCTGAGTTTCATCGGGCTGGGCCTGCGCGCACCGGCCATCAGCTGGGGCGTGCTGCTCCAGGAGGCGCAAAACTTGCGCTCGGTGGCCCTGGCCCCCTGGGTGCTCACCCCCGGGCTGGCCGTAGTCCTGGCTGTGCTCGCCTTTAACTTCCTGGGGGACGGCATCCGGGATGCCGCCGATCCATACGCCAAATAGGAGTGACTCGGATGGTTAACACAACTGTGATTCAAGGTGCACCGCAGGCGGCCGCTTCTGCCGCAGGCAAAAATCAAAAGCTGCTGGAAGTACGCAACCTGAAGACCCACTTCTTCCTGGAGCAGGGCATCGTGCGCGCGGTGGACGGTGTGGATTTCACCGTCTTCCGAGGTCAGACGGTGGGCCTGGTGGGTGAAAGTGGCTGCGGCAAGTCGGTCATGGCCCGCTCTATCCTGCGCATTGTGCCGCCGCCAGGCCGCATCGTAGACGGGGAGATCCTCTTCCACCAGGGCGTGGGCAAGGGAAGCACAGGCCAGAGCGGCCAGGAAGATGTCATCGACCTGGTGAAGCTGGACCCCATGGGCAGCAAGATCCGCAGCATCCGCGGGGGAGAGATCTCCATGGTCTTCCAGGAGCCCATGACCTCCCTCAGCCCTGTCCATACCATCGGCAGCCAGATCATCGAGGCCATCGTCCTCCACCAGCCGGTGACCAAGGAAGAGGCCCGGGAGCAGGCCATCCACATGTTGGAGCGGGTCAACATGCCCCACCCCAACCGCACCATCGATCGCTACCCCCACCAGTTGAGCGGCGGCATGCGCCAGCGGGCCATGATCGCCATGGCCCTCTCCTGCCGGCCTTCCCTGCTCATCGCCGACGAGCCCACCACCGCGCTGGACGTGACCACCCAGGCCCAGATCCTGACCCTGATGCGGGATCTGCAGGAGGAGTTCGGCATGGCCATCATCTTCATCACCCACGATCTGGGCGTCATCGCCCAGATGGTGGACTATGTGGTGGTCATGTACCTGGGCCAGGTGGTGGAAATGGCCGACGTCAACACCATCTTTTACGATCCCAAGCACCCCTACACCCAGGCGCTACTCCGCTCCATCCCCCGGCTGGGCCGCAAATCGGCCCAGGGGCAGACTGGCCGTCTGACGGCCATCCGCGGCTCTGTGCCCGATCCCTACGCCCGGCCCCAGGGGTGCCCGTTCCACCCCCGCTGCCGCAAGGCCATCCGCGGCGTCTGTGATCAGCAGGATCCGCCTTTCCTGGAAGTGGAGGAAGGCCACAAAGTGCGCTGTGTACTGTACCAGTAGCGCCTGCCCTGCCCATCCCGGACAGTGGTTCGTCGGGCACAGCCGTGCCACAGAGCCCGACGAACTTCTGTCATGGCAATTACGCTAATCCACAACATCCAATTCCGCATCTTGATGAGAGGAGTCCAATCATGTCTGAACGACACGAACCACGCACCCTGTCCCGCCGGATGTTCATGCGGCTGTCGGCCTTCACCGCGGCGGGTACGGTGCTGGCGGCCTGTGGCGGCGGGGGCACCCCAGAAGCGGCGCCTCCGGCGGCAGAAGCCACCACCGCCCCGGCAGCCGGCGAAGGGGGCGCCGCTGCCAGCGCCGGCGCTGCCCCCTCCCAGTACAACGAGGCCCCCATGCTGGCCGAGCTGGTGGCCCAGGGACAGTTGCCCCCAGTGGACGAGCGCCTGCCCAAGAATCCCCGGGTGATCCCTGTGGTCGAGGAGATCGGCGAATACGGCGGCACCTGGTTCCGGGCAGCCGTGGGGCCGGGTGACGCCGGCATCCTCAACAGCCGCCTCTCCTATGAGAATCTGGTGCGCTGGAGCCAGGACGGCTCCACCGTGGTGCCCAACGTGGCTGAAAGCTTCGAGATCAACGACACTGCCACCGAGTTCACCATCAAACTGCGGGAAGGGATGCGCTGGTCCGACGGCGAGCCCTTCACCGCGGACGATTTCGTCTTCTGGTATGAAGATGTGCTGCTCAACACCGATCTGACTCCCTCCATCCCCAGCTGGATGCGGGACCCGGTGACTGGCGAGGTCGGGAAGCTGGAGAAGATCGACGACTACACCATCAAGTTCTCCTTCCCGAACCCCTACGGCCTCTTCATCCAGATCCTGGCCGGGCCTTCGGCCGGTGCCGGCGGCAACATCTGCGACTATCCCAAGCACTACCTGAGCCAGTTCCACCCCAACTACGTCAGCGAAGAGGAGCTGGCCCAAAAGACCCAGGACGCCGGATTCGACAACTGGTGGGAGCTCTTCGGCAATAAACGCAATTGGCAGAATCCGGAACAGCCCCACATCTGGCCGTGGATCCCCACCCGGGTGCCGCCGGATGTGCCCGTGGTGGCCGAGCGCAACCCCTACTACTACAAGGTCGATCCCGAAGGCAACCAGCTCCCCTACCTGGACAAGGTCCAGTTCGACATTGTGGAAAACGCCGACCTGCTCAACCTGAAGGCCGTGGCCGGCGAGATCGACTGCCAGTTCCGCCACATCCTGTGGAACAACTACCCCCTCTTCATCGACAACGCGGAGCAGGGCGACTACCGGGTCTTCCGCTGGAAGCTGGCCGAGGGTTCCAACTGCCTGCTGCACCCCAACATGAACCACAAGGATCCGGTGCTGCGGGAGCTCTTCCAGAACAAGAACTTCCGCATTGCCCTCTCCCTGGGCATCGACCGCACCCAGATCAACGAGCTGGCCTACCAGGGCTTCGGCCAGCCCCGTCAGGCTTCCCTGATTCCGGAAAGCCCCTACTTCAAGGAAGAGCACGCCACCCGCTACGCCGAGCACGACCCCGACCGGGCCAACCAGCTCCTGGACGAGATTGGCCTCACCGAGCGGGATAGCGAGGGCTTCCGCCTGCGCCCGGATGGAGAGCCCCTGACCATCACCATCGAGTACGCGCCCGTCTTCGGCCCCTGGCGGGATGCGGTTCAGATGATCACCGACCAGTGGAAGCAGATCGGCATCCGGGCCATCCCCAAGGAAGAAGATCGGACGCTCTTCTCCCAGCGGGGCCTGGCCGGCGAAGAGATGGACATGGGCGTCTGGATCATGGACCGCTGCCTGACGCCGCTGATCGAGCCCTGGTACTTCCTGCCCTACCAGGGGGGCACGCCGCCGTCAACCGCGGCCCTCTGGTGGCAGTGGTACCAGAGCCGGGGCGAGCAGGGGGAGGAGCCACCTGCCGAGGTGAAGCGCCAGTACGAGCTCTACGACTTGATCAAAGGCGCCTCGCCGGATGAGCTGCCGGCCCTGGCCGAGGAGTTCTTCGACAACGCCTCCGAGAACATCTGGTTCATCGGGACAGTCGGCGTCCTGCCCCACGTGGGCATCGTCAAGAACAACTTCCGCAACGTGCCGGAAGAAGCCGTTTCGGACTGGCTGCAACAGACGCCGGGCAACACCAACGTGGAACAGTATTTCAAGCGCTCGTCCTGAGCGTCCGCCATTCACCCCCGCCAGATGAATCGGTCGCGACGTGGTGTGGGGAGCCGGCAGATCCATGCCGGTTCCCACGCCACGTCTTGGGAGGAATTCCATGCTTCAGTATATCGTTCAGCGGCTGCTGTTGATGGTGATCACCCTCATCGCCGTCTCCATCGTCTCCTTTGTGGTCATTGAACTGCCGCCGGGGGATTACCTGACGGCCTACACGGCAACCCTGGCCGCCTCGGGCGACTCGGTGGACCAGGCCCAGCTGGAGGCGCTGAAGCACCGCTTTGGCCTGGATCTGCCCCTGTATCAGCGCTACTTCAAGTGGATCTGGGGCGTCCTGCACGGCGACTTTGGCTACTCCTTCGGCTGGAACAAGCCGGTGTCTGAGCTGATCTGGGAACGGGTGGGGCTGACCTTCCTGATCTCCTTCACCGCCCTCATCTTCACCTGGATCCTGGGCTTCGTCATCGGCGTCTATTCCGCGGTCCGCCAGTATTCCATCGGCGACTACATTTTTACTGCCTTTTCGTTCATCGGGCTGGGCATTCCCGACTTCCTGCTGGCCCTGGTTTTGCTCTGGGTGGGCTATCGGTATTTCGACACCAACGTGGGTGGCCTCTTCTCTCGAGAGTTCCAGACAGAACCCTGGTCATGGGCCAAGTTTGTTGACATGCTCAAACATCTCTGGGTTCCCCTGATTATTCTGGGCATCGGCGGCACGGCTGGCCTGATTCGGGTCATGCGGGCCAACCTGCTGGATGAGCTGCGCAAGCCGTACGTGGAAACGGCCCGGGCCAAGGGCGTGAGCGAGACCAAGCTGCTGTTGAAGTACCCGGTACGCATCGCCCTCAACCCCTTCGTGAGCACTGCGGGTTGGGCGCTGCCGGGGCTGATCAACGGCGCTACCATCATCTCCATTGTCCTGAGCCTGCCCACCACCGGGCCGTTGCTGCTCAATGCCCTGTTGGTCCAGGACATGTATCTGGCTGCCAGCTTTATCCTGATTCTGAGCGCGTTAACGGTGATCGGTACCCTTCTGTCGGACATCATGCTGGCCTGGCTAGATCCGCGCATCCGCTATCAATAACTAAGACCCGTCGAGGGCAGTTGGACTGCTGTCGCCGGTCACCTGTCCTCCATCGGGCAGAAACGATCTGACCTGTATTGAACCCATGTGGAGCATTCAACAATGGCCGTAGAAAAAAATCGTCTATCCCCAGAACCCATCCAGGGTCAGGAGACGACCTGGCTGGCCAACGAGGATGAGCTGGAGGAACTGGAAGCTCCGGAAGCCATCGGTGCGGAAGAATCCACCGTTTACACCGCCTCCCAGTGGCAGCTCATGTGGTGGCGTTTTCGTCGCCACAAGATGGCCATGGTCTCCCTGGGCCTCCTGATATTTTTATATCTGGTGGCGCTATTTGCCGAAGTGATTGCCCCCTACGACCCCAACCGCTACGACGCCAACTACGCCTACGCGGCGCCCCAGCGCATCCACTTCTTCGATGCGGAGGGGAACTTCCACCTGCGGCCCTTCGTGTACGGGCTGAAGTCGGTGCGTGATATGGAGACCATGCGGCTTGTCTTCGAGCCCGACACCTCTGTGCGCTATCCCCTCTACTTCTTTGTGGAAGGAGAGCCCTACAAACTCTGGGGGCTGTTTGAGGCCAACATTCACCTTTTCGGGGTGAAAGATCCAGAGGGCGTCTTCTTCCTGCTGGGCGCCGACCGCCTGGGCCGGGACGTCTTCTCCCGCATCGTCTACGGGACCCGCATCTCCATGTCCGTGGGCCTGGTGGGCATCCTCATCAGCCTGATATTGGGCATCTTCTTCGGCGGCATCTCGGGCTATTACGGCGGCTTCGTGGATTCGCTCATCCAGCGGATCATTGAATTCCTGCGCTCCATCCCCACCATCCCCCTGTGGATGGGCCTGAGCGCGGCCGTGCCCAAGGAGTGGTCACCCCTGAAGATGTATTTCGCCATTACGGTGCTGCTCTCGCTGATCGGCTGGACGGGGCTGGCCCGGGTGGTGCGGGGGCGCTTCCTCTCCCTGCGGGAAGAGGACTTCGTCCTGGCCGCTACCCTGGCCGGGGCCAGCGAGCTGCGGGTCATCTTCCGCCACATGGTCCCGTCCTTCCTGAGCCACATCATCGCCTCGTTGACCCTGAGCATCCCCAGCGTCATCCTGGCGGAGACAGCCCTGAGCTTCCTGGGGCTGGGGTTGCGGCCGCCGGTGATCAGTTGGGGCGTGCTGCTGCAGGAATCGCAAAATTTGCGGGCCGTGGCCACGGCCCCCTGGCTGCTGACACCGGGCCTGGCCGTGGTGCTGGCGGTGCTGGCCTTCAACTTCGTGGGCGATGGCCTGCGGGATGCCGCAGATCCCTATGCGGTCTGAGCCAGACGGCCAGGCAACCCCTGGGATGTTCCCTGGCGCGACTTGACACTGGCCGTCCAATCCCTGATACTCATAGGTACACAGGTTTCCTCGCCGCCACCGGCAGAAATCGCTGGCCGCCTCACTGTCTCAACATTGCCACCCGGCTTACGTCCGATTTCTGCAGGCAGCGAACGCCAGCCCAGTCCATCCCGGCGGCAATCTACCGGGAGCATCTGCCCAGCCGACACACCAGATTGCCGCCGTGGTATTGACGTCAGACCGTACTACGTACCCGTCGACCCTGAACCGTTGTTCATCACACAGAACCTATGGCTGAAATGAACGATACACTCGAAATTCCTGTGGCTCACCTGGAACGCCAGCTCCAGGACGGCTTCGTCCATGACTGGCTGGTGGCCGGCCCCCAGGCCATTCCCGTCGACCTGTCTCGCTATCGCGGGCCGGACTTCAAGCGCCAGATCGTCCGGGCCCGCTATAGCGCCGAGATGGAGATCGACCACCCACCGGCTGAACAGGCAAGCTTTGAGCTGACCGACGGCCAGGGTGGAACGGAGAAGTTGACCTGGCAGGCGATCCGCTGTCGCGCCGACCATTTCGTGGATCTCACCGGCTTCTACCACACCTGCCACTACCTGCGCGCCTGGGCCTACACCCAGGTCGTGACCCCGGCCAGCCGACAGGCCACCTTGGTGCTCACCACCAACGGCCCGGCCGACGTCTGGATCAACGGCAAGCACGTCCACCGGCAGGAGCACTTCCACCACCAGCTGCCCCACAGCGTGCGCTTCTCGGCTCGCCTGGTGGAAGGCTGCAACGAGATCCTGGTCCGCTTCGAAGAAGTGGCCGTGCGGGAATGCCCCTATGCCATGGCCTTCCAGATCAGCGACATCCCCACCGACGATCTCACCGTGCTCCTGCCCACCACCCTGGAGCCAGTCGCCCGGCGCCAGAAGCTGGAAGCCATCATGGACGCCGCCTACCTGGACCAGGATGTGTACCACCGGGAGCAGAAGCTGGTGGTCCGCTGGCCCAAGGACCTGAAACTGGCCGACCAGATCACGGTCCGGCTACAGACACCCTCGGGCCGCATCTACGCCGAAGGCCAGCCCCACGTGCGGGCCGGTTTCGAGCTGAACCTGGGCCCCGTCTACCAGGTACCGGAGGGGGACTACCAGATCCTCCTCATGCCCCACCCCGAGGAGTACTACGTCCACGGCATGCGCATCCAGCGACGGATCCCCCTGCGCATCGCCAACGGCGTCTATTCCCAGACCCTCTACGGCACACCCGAATCCCGCCGGCGAGAGGCCCTGGAAGATGCCGCCCGACGCAACCTCAACGTCTTCTCCGAGATCGCCAAGATGGCCCTGGGCCGCTGGCAGCAGGTGAAGACCAACGTGATCCTGGAGACGGTGGAGCGCATCAACCAACGGGCCGACTGCAGCGATTTCTACCTGGTGGGGCTGCTGGGGATGATGATCCGCTACATGGACGACCCCAACTTCCCGGAGGATCTGGTCTGGCCCCTGGCCGACTGTGTCCTCAACTTCAAATACTGGATGGACGAGCCCGGCGACGACGCCATGTGCTACTGGTCGGAGAACCACCAGATCCTCTTCCACACCTGCGAAATCCTGGCCGGCCAGCTCTACCCGGACCGGGAGTTCAGCAACGTCAACAAGCCGGGGAGCTGGCACCGGGAAAAAGGCGAGCGGCTGGCCCTCTCCTGGCTGCACAAGCGCGCCACGGGCGGCTTCCGGGAGTGGGACTCCAACACCTACTTTGAAGAGGACGTGCTGGCCCTGACCCACCTGGCCGACCTGGCCGAGAATGACGAGGTGGCCGAGCTGGCGGCGGTGGTCCTGGACAAGCTCTTCTTCACCATGGCGGTCAACTCCTTCCGGGGCGTCTTTGGCTCCACCCACGGCCGCACCTATGCCCCCTTCATCAAGGGCGGCCGTCTGGAGCCCACCTCCGGCCTGGGTCGCATCCTCTGGGGGCTGGGCACCTTCAACAACCACATCCTGGGCACCGTCAGCCTGGCCTGCGCCCAGGGTTACGAACTGCCGCCCCTGATCGCGGCCATCGCCCTGGACCGGCCCGAGGAGATGTGGAACCGGGAGCGCCACGCGGGTACCCTGGAGGAAGCCGTGGACTGTGCCACCGGCTCCTGGGAGATCAACAAGGTCACCTACAAGACGCCGGACTACATGCTGGCCTCTGCCCAGGACTACCAGCCGGGCCAGTACGGCTACCAGCAGCACATCTGGCAGGCAACCCTGAGCCCAGACGCGGTGGTCTTCGTCACCCATCCGCCCTGCCTCAGCGAAGAAGGCTCCCACCGGCCCAACGCCTGGCACGGCAACGTGGTCCTGCCCCGGGTCGCCCAGTGGAAGGACGTGCTCATCGCAGTTCACAAGCTGCCGGCGGACGACTGGCTGGGCTTCACCCACGCCTACTTCCCCTTCGCCGCCTTCGACGACGTGCGGATGGAGGGGGGCTGGGCCTTTGCCCGCAAGGACAACGGCTACCTGGCCCTGACCGCCGCCCAGGGGCTGCAGCGGGTGGAGAACGAGGACAGCGCCAACCACGAGCTGCGTTCCTATGGCCTGACCAACATCTGGCTCTGCCAGATGGGCCGTGCCGCGCAGGATGGCAGCTTTGATGAGTTCGTGGCCAAGGTTCTGGCCACCCAGCCTTCCTTCGACGGCCTGAACGTCTGGTACCGTTCCCTCCGGGGGGAAACCCTGCGCTTTGGGTGGGAGGGTCCGCTCCTGGTGGACGGCCGGGAACAGGCCATCACCGGCTTCAAGCATTACGACAACCCCTACTGCGTCGCCGATCTGCCCTGCGAGCTCATGGAGATTCGCTTTGCCGACCAGGCCATGCGGTTGAACTTCGCCCCGCCAACCTCATAGCAGGATGGAGCAGGGGGCGGCCTCAGGTGGAGGTCGCCCCCTGTCCGCCAGACCGCTCCCCCTCGACCCAGCTTGGTTTGACATCGCCTGACCCAACCTGCCTATCCCTGAATGACTTCCACACTTTGACTTCCACATGAGGAGGAACAAATCATGTCGACCCCGATCAAAATAGCCGTGATTGGCGCGGGCAGCGCCCAGTTTTCCCTGGGGCTGGTGAAAGATCTCTGCTTGACCCCCGGCCTGGTGGGCAGCCTGGTCCATTTCATGGACATCGACCCCGAGCGCCTGGCCATGATCCACCGGCTGGCCGAACGCTACCGGGACGAGCTGGGCACCGACCTCCAGATTGACAGCACCACCGACCGGCGAGTCGCCCTCCAGGATGCGGACTTCGTGATCAACACCGCCTCGGCCCAGAGCCACCACCACCAGCGAGCCATCCGAGAGCTGGCCGAACAGTACGGCTACTATTACGGCCGGGTGAATCTGGGCAATTTCTACAACCTGCGCCTGATGCTGGAAGTGGCCCGGGACATGGAGGAGATCTGCCCCGACGCCTGGCTGATCCAGTCGGGCAACCCCGTCTTCGAAGGCTGCACCCTCATGACCCGGGAGACCAGCATCAAGGTGTGCGGCCTCTGCCACGGCCACTACGGCGTCTACGGCATCGCCCAGACCCTGGGCCTGGACCTTTCCAACCCCCGGGACCTCACCTGGCAGGCGCCCGGCCTCAACCACAACATCTGGCTCACCCACTTCTTCTACCGGGGTGAGGATGCCTACCCGTTGCTGGACGAATGGATCGCCACCAAGGGCGAGGAGTACTGGCGCACCCACGTGGCCACCCGTACCCACGACATCCAGATGTCCCGGGGCGCCATCCACCAGTACCGCATGTACGGGCTCATGCCCATCGGCGATACCCCCCGACGGGGCGGTTGGTGGTATCATACCGATATCCAGACCAAGAAGTACTGGTTCGGGGAACCCTGGGGCGGCCCCGATACCGAGCTGGCCCGCCCCCTCTTCGTGGCCAACCTGGAAAAGCGTCTGGCCGAGATGACCCGCATCGCCAACGACCCCAAGGCCAGCGTCATCGAGGCCTTCGGCGCCGAAAAAACCCGGGAGCAGCAGGTGCCCATCATCGACGGCCTGGTCAACGACAACGAGGGCTACTTCCAGGTTAACGTGCCCAACAAAGGGGCCCTGGCCGGCGTGCCGGACGACGTGGTGGTGGAAGTGCCCGCCATCGTCAACAAGAAGGGCATCCAGCCCCTGCGGGTGGAGCCCCTGCCGGCCAAGATCATGGTGGAGCAGATCCTGCCCGAATGGCTGGACATGGAGCGGGAACTGCTGGCCTTCAAGACCCGGGATCGCTCCATGCTCCTCTGGAGCGTGCTGGACAGCCACCAGACCCGCTCCTATGACCAGGCGGTGGAGGTACTGGAGGCGCTCCTGGCCATGCCGGGCCATGAAGAGATGAACGAGTACTACCAGTTCCCGCCCAACAGCGCAGAGCTCCTGCTCCAGAAGATGAAGGATCAGGTCACCGCGTAGCCCAACGGCTCAGGAAGCCAGGCAGTGGACCCATCCCGTTCCGCTGCCTGGCCAGGAGGGAAGAGCATGACCATCTCAACAGCCAGCCAATCGCTGACCATCCCCGTGGCCCATGTGGACGATGCCGGGTCCGTGGCCGCGCTGCTGGATGCCCTGCGGGCTATCCACGGGCCGGCCTATGACTTCGCCGTGGGCCAGTGGGAGGGCGAAACCCAGGTCCACGCCCCTGCGGGACACATCCGCTACCGCTTCATCGTCCGGGCCCAGGAGGCTGCCATTGCCCTGCGGCCCGGCGACCGGGTGCGGGGTCCCGCACCCGAGGGACCCTACCAGCCCCTGGACGAGGAGTACGGCGAGGGGTACGGGCAGGTGATCGCCCCCCACCGGGAAGCCCTCTGGCCGGGTGACAGCCTCTGCGTGGCGGGGGACGAGGCGCCCGTCATCCTGTTCGGCCAGGGCACCTATTTCGATGTCATCGCCGAGAAGACGCCCTACCCGGCGCCCCGGCTGGCCCTGTTGCGCCACCTGACCGACAAACCCGGCGGCTGCGCAGCCTATCCGGGCGCCTTCCGGCGGGAAGCCCTGCCCCCGGTGCGCCCCCCGGCCGACGCAGAGGACCGGCGAGGGGTGAATCGGGTCAACCAGCACACCCTGGACATGCGCATGGACCGCCGGCCCACGCCCATTCGCCACTACCACGGCGTCATTCCTGTGGGTGGTGGCCAGGTGGTTCCCCACTCGGAGACAGCCATCGTCCTCTCCCGCCGGGTGTATGGCCTGCCCGAAGTGGAGCGGGAGGATGAAGGGCACATCCTCATCTATCGACGGCCGGCGGAAGATCCTGGCGACACCCTGGTGATCCCGGTGCGGCCCGGTTCCATCGTGGTGACGCCGGCCACCCCCGAGGGCGTGGCCGGCCACTGCTTCGAGAATGCCTTCGCCATGCTGGTGGCCATCCCGGGGTTCGTGGCCCCCTACAACATGATCGCCTGCACCGGGATGGACGCAGAAAAACGGTAGACAGGAAACGGGACAGGTGGTGCATGGTACGTAGTGCGTGGTGCGTGTACCCGTGCCGTGGACGCACCATGTACTACGCACCCCGCATGATGCACCCCACAAGATGCACGACGCAACCGCATGAAGCAACTCTCACTCTTCCTAGATCTCTGCGGCCTGACCCTGCGCCGTCTGGCCAGCCAACCCGGCCTGACCGTCATGTCCCTCTTGGGCGTGATCCTGGCCGTGGGCCTTTTAAGCAGCTCTGCCTTCTTTTCCCAGGCTGTGGACCGGGTGATCCTCAGCCAGGAGCTGGCCGAGCTGAGCCGGGTCACCGGCCGCATCCCCTTTTCCACCCGGGTCTACTTCCTCCCCTCTTCCCGCAAACCTGTCAGCCTGCAGACGGCGGAAGAGGTGGGGCGCAGCGTAGTGGGCACCCTGACCGGCGAAATCGGCCTGCCCCTGGACCATCTGGGCCTGCAGGTGGGCAGCGGCGGCATGATGCTCCTGCCCCTGGAGGGGGATACCCGCTACGGCAACAACAGCTCCTTCATCAACACCGTCAACCTGGTCTATGTGGCCGACGTAGCCGACCAGATGGCGCTGGTCGCGGGCGATCCCATGGACGAAGAGGGCGCCAGCCAGGGCAACGTGCTGGATGTGTGGATGCACAATCGTCTGGCCGAGGAGATGGGCGTCCATGTGGGAGAACGCTTCCAGGTGGCGGTGAACCTGAGCCAGCCGCGCCTGGAGATCCGCATCCGGGGGCTCTGGCAGGCGAAGGATCCCACCGGCCGCTTCTGGTTCACCGACCCGGACTCCACCCTCCGTGCCGCCTTTCTGGTGACCCGGGCGGACTACATCCGCTTTGTGGAGCCCCTGCTGCCGGCCCGATCCGGCTTTGTAGCCTGGCACATCATCCTGGATGACAGCCGCATCAACCCCAAGTACGCGGCCCGCTATGCCAACGGCTTTGAGCGGGGCATGGCCATCATCAACCAATACCTGCCCGGCGCCCGGCTGGATGTCTCCCCCCTGGACCCCCTGAAGGAGTTCGTCCAGCGCCAGAACACCCTGACCCTGGTCCTTCTGGGCTTCAACGTGCCGGCCTTTGGCTTCCTGCTCTACTTCCTGGTGCTGGTCTCCATGATCGTGGCCCGCTGGCAGCGTCGAGAGACGGCGCTGCTGGTCAGCCGGGGCATGAGCGCGACCAGCGTCCTGGGGCTGACCCTGGTTGAAGAGCTGCTGCTCTTTGTCGTGGGGCTGCCCCTGGGCATCGCGCTGGGAATGGGGCTGGCCCGCTGGATGGGGATGACCGAAAGTTTCCTCACCTTCACCGACCGGCCGCCCCTGCCGGTCTCCCTGCAGGGGATCAACTACACCCTCATCGGCCTGGCCCTGGGAATCTCGCTGTTGGCCCGGCTCCTGCCCGTGGCCCTCTCCACCCGCCAGAGCATCGTGGTCCAGATGCGGGAGCAGGCCCGCCCCCTCACCAAGCCCTTCTGGCAGCGGGCCTATCTGGATGTGGTGCTCATTGCGCCCACCCTGTACGCCTACGACCAGCTGGCCCAACGGGGGACTCTGGCCATAAGCGTGGAGGAAGGGCCAGAACAGCTCTTCCGGGACCCGCTCCTGATTCTGGTGCCGGCGCTCTTCGTGGTGACGGCGGCGCTGCTGGTGATGCGGATCTTCCCCTGGCTTATGAGCCTCTTCGACTTCCTGGCCAGCCGCACCCCCTGGCTCTCCCTGCACCTGGCCCTGCGACAACTGGGACGCAGCAGCCAGAACTACATCAACCCCCTGCTGTTGGTAATCGTGGCCCTGGCCCTGGGCGTCTACAGCCGCTCCCTGGCTGCCAGCCTGGACCAATGGCTGGAAGATCGCATCTACTACCAGGTGGGCACCGACATCAGCTTCGAGCCCTATTCGGAAAGCGCGGAGGAGATGGGGGACGCCAGCGTCTGGATTCCGCCCAAGGACGAATTCCGCCAGCTCCCCGGCGTCACCGGCGCCACCCGGGTAGGCAACTATCCCGCCCGCATCCACATCGCGGATCGGGAGATCCGGGGGCGCATGCTGGCCATCGACCGGGTGGACTTCAGCCAGGTGGCCTGGTTCCGTCCCGACTTTGCGCCAGAGCCGCTGGGCGCGCTGATGAACCGGCTGGCCCTGGCGCCGGATCACATCCTGGTCTCCCAGGAGTTCTTGACCCAGAACCAGCTTAACATCGGCGACAAGATCTCCATCCGGGTCAGCCTGGCCGATGAGTTCAGCTACACGGGCCAGTTCACCGTGGCCGGCATCTACCACTACTTCCCTACGGTGCAGCAGGGCGAAGTGACCGTCATCGGCAACCTGGAACATCTCTTCACCGAGACGGGCGCCGTCTTCCCCCACAGCATCTGGCTGGCCGTGAACCAGAGTGCCAGCGAAGAGGCGCTGGTACGGGGGGTACGTCAGCAGAACGTGGAGCCCATCAAGTTGCAGGATGCCCGGGCCCTCATCGCCGCCGAGCAGAGCAAGATGGAGCGGGTGGGCATTTTCGGCACCCTGACGGTGGGCTTTCTGGCCGCGACGGCCATGGCCGTGCTGGCGTTGCTGGTGCATAACTACGCCTCCCTGCGGGAACGCCTCTTCCAGTTCGGCGTTCTGCGCGCGATGGGGCTAAACCGAAACCACATCATCGCCCAGGTCGTGCTAGAATATGGATTGCTGACCCTGTACGGCGCGCTGGCCGGCGCCTTCATCGGCCTGGGCACTGCAGAGATCTTCGCACCGTTTTTCCGCATTCCCGACAGCGCGGGTGCACCTCTGCCGCCCCTGATCCCCCTCATCGCCCAGGACGAGAGCGTGCGCCTGGCGGTGGCCTTTGCCGCCACCATGGTGGCCATGGAGCTGGCGGTGTTGGCCCGGGCGTTCAGCATGCGCCTCTTCGAGACCCTGCGCATGGGTCACCAGGGGTAAAACGCCCGGTCGCTCGGATAAAAAGGGAAGAGAATGGGACCCCAATGGTTTGTCGAGGATGTGGTGAACCGGGCGCTCTTCAAAACCCTGGGCGCCTGGCTACGCAAGCTGCGGCCATCCCAGGCAGCGATGGACTCCACCGAGCATCCTCGCCCGCACCCACAAAATCAGGAGCATACCATGCAACTCTCTGAAACGTCCATGAAGGGGATTGCCCGCTACCTGCTGGATCCCGACCTGAACGGGGAACCCCTGCACCTACACATTTCCACCGTGGGGCCCGGCGAGCGCTCCCATCCGCCCCACCGGCACGGCGGCTACGAGGCATTCTACATGCTCGAGGGGGAAGGCACCCTGGAGCTGGATGGTGAGACCTACGTCCTGAAGGCAGGCGAGGCGGCCGTCTTCGACCCCCAGAAACTCCACGGCCTGGTCAACCACAGCCACGCCCCCATGCGCTATCTGGTCGTCCTGGCCAATCCAGGCGATTGACCCCATGGATCTGGCTACCTACCTGGCCCACTGCGACGCCCGCTACAGCCCCGACCAGCACATGGTCGGGGTTGCCTGGTCTGGGCCGGGCTACCATTCCACGATACCCAACGGCACCTGGGTGCACCCGACCCGGGAATCCCTGGACTATGCCCTGGCCCTGTTGCGCCGGGGCGAGGAAGCCGACGTTCAGCGGGCCGCCGCCATCATCGACAAAGTCCTTTCCCTCCAGGATACGAACCCCACCAGCCCGACCTATGGCATCTGGCCCTGGCTGCTGGAGGAGCCGCTGGCGCGGATGAAGCCGCCGGACTGGAACTGGGCGGACTTCTGTGGCATTCGCCTGGCCCAGATGCTAGCCCACCATGCCGGCCGTCTGCCCGAAGCCCTGGTGGGTGCCATGCGGGCCAGCCTGGCCCACGCGGCCTGGTCCATCTTTCGGCGCAACGTCCAGCCTTCCTACACCAACATCGCCATCATGGGGGCAGGCGTGGCCCTGGCCGCGGGCGAAATCCTGCCGTCGCCCCGGCTGCTGGACTACGGCCGGCGACGCCTCCACAACGTGGTGACCCACACGGCCCATCACGGCGGCTTCAACGAATACAACAGCCCGACCTATACCCTGGTGGCGCTGGTGGAGTGCGAGCGGCTGCTCCACATGATCCAGGATCAGGATGCCCGCGCGGACCTGGAAAGCCTGCGGCGGACGGCCTGGCAGACCATTGCCGAGCACTTTCACCCGGCCACCGGCCAGTGGGCCGGTCCCCACAGCCGGGCCTACCACGACCGTCTGACCGCGGCCCAGGCGGCCTACCTCAGCAGCCAGACGGGCGTGGAGATTCAGCCCCACCCCACCATGGCCGGGGTGGAGGCCGAAGCCGCCTGGCTGGTGACCGTGGATCATCTGCCCTGTCCCCCCGAGTGGGTGCCCCGTTTCCGGGCCCTGCCCCAGGATCCCCTGGTGGTGCGCCAGCGCTTCATCCGCCGGGAGGAGGAGGAGCGCTCCACCTGGGGCACCACCTGGTTCACCCGGGACGCCTGCCTGGGCACCGTCAACCACGACAACCTCTGGGTCCAACGCCGCCCCCTCATTGGCTACTGGCGCACCCCCGACGACCCGGCCGTGATCCTGCGGCTGCGCTTCCTGCGGGACGGCCAGGACTTCGCGTCCGCCTACCTGCAGAACGCGCAGCAGGCGAACACGGTGTTGTCGGTTATCAGCCTGCTCAACGACAAGGGCGACTTCCACGATCACCTGGATCGCCCTGGGGACGGCATCTTCGAAGCCGAGGAGTTCCGGGTGCGCTATGAGCTGAGCGGCGTCGGGGCCATGGTCCAGCCCCTGGACATCGACCGCTTCGAGCTCCATGCCGGTGGCTTCCGGGCCGTGATCCACACGGTTCCCAGTAACTTCGGCCCCTACACCCTGACCTGGGAGATCGACCAGGCAGAGGGCCGGGCCTGTGTGGATGGCATCTGCTACCGGGGACGCCGGCGGCGTTTCAACTTCGCCGAGTTCAAAAACATCACCATCGTGGCCGGGCTGGAACTATTGCCGGTGGGCAAGGCGCCGGTCAAGGGAGCGCCGAAAGTGTCCACCATTCAGCCCAACTGGGCCCAGGCAACCTGGTCCGTGGGTCGGGGGCTCGCTCTGGCGTTTCCCCTGCAGGTACACCGGTACCTGCCCGCCCGACCGGCACCGTCCAACGACGATGATGAGTAGACATTCCAATCCAATCACATGACTCCACTGAAGAAACCACAGATTTCACAGATGGGGTTAAAGGGCTCCCCCGCTGCGTCTCAAGGGCAAAGAAACCTTTTTTGCCATGGATCCAAAACACACCATCATCAATTGCGAACATCAATTGCGGAGAATCGATCATGTCGAATGAACGAATTCGGGCGGCTATCATCGGCACCGGTGGCATCGCCCGTTCCCACATGGCCGCCCTGCAGCAGGAAGAGGACCGGGTCGAAGTGGTGGCCGCAGTGGACATTGACAGCGACCGGGTGCGGGCCTTCAGCGAGCAGTACGCCATTCCCCGGGCCTACACCGACCCGGCCGAGATGCTGGCCAAAGAGTCGCCCCAGCTGGTCCACATCGCCACCCCGCCCAGCACCCACTGCGAGCTCAGCGTCCAGGCCATGGAGGCCGGCGCCTGGGTGCTCTGCGAAAAACCCCTCTGTGCTTCTCTGGCCGAGATGGACCGCATCGAAGAGGCGGAGGCCCGCACGGGGAACTACACCAGCAGCGTCTTCCAGTGGCGCTTCGGCTCTGGCGGCCAACACCTGAAGCGCCTGATCACCGAAGGCGCGCTGGGGCGCCCCCTGGTCTGCGTGAACCTGACCGTCTGGTACCGAACGCCCGAATATTACGCGGTCCCGTGGCGGGGCAAGTGGGCCACCGAGCTGGGCGGATGCAGCATGGGCCACGGCATCCACGCCATGGACTTCATGCTCTGGCTGCTGGGTGAGTGGGAAGAAGTGCGGGCCATGATGGGCACCCTGGACCGGGAGATCGAGGTGGAGGATGTCTCCATGGCCACCGTCCGCTTTGCCAACGGCGCCATGGCCAGCGTCACCAACAGCGTCCTCTCCCCTCGGGAGGAATCCTACCTGCGCTTTGACTTCCAGAAGGCGACGGTGGAGCTCACCCACCTCTACCGCTACACCAACGAAAACTGGCGCTACTCCATCCCCAACGGCGCGCCCTACGCCGATGAACTGGCCACCTGGCAGCAGATCCCGGAAAATGTCCCTTCCTCCCACGGCAGCCAGTTGCGCCACTTCCTGGACAGCATGGCCCGGGGTGAACGGCCACCGGTGAGCGGACCGGACGTGCGGGGAACCATTGAATTCCTGGCCAGCCTGTACAAATCGGCCATGACCGGCCAGCCGGTTACCCGGGGCTCCATCACGCCCGACGACCCCTTCTACCACCGCATGTGTGGCCCCTGCGACCAGTCCTGGCAGCGCCGGTAGGACCTGGTAAATCCCGGCAGAAATTCGTCGATCGGGCCTCTGGCCCGCGGCTTAGCCGATAGGTTTCACCAGAGGGAGTGCGCCCAGAGGGCACCCGGAATTTCTGCCGTGGTATTGACGCCAGACTGTACGGGTTGACGGCAAGTGGGTGAGATGGGATGGGCCGCTCGGTGCGCGGCCCATCCCGGCAAATGGGGGGTACAGGGAGAGCTACTGGACAACTTCGCCGGTGGGCGAAATCACGTACCAGACGTCACCCACGCCCTGGCCCAGGGTATCGCCCGGTCGTTCGTCCCGCGCGAAGTAGTAGAGGGGCCAGCCGTTGTAGGTCACCTGCAGGGTGCCGTCGGTGCGTTCAGTGATCCCCAGCAGGGCCGGGTCCACCCCCTCACCGGCCACCGGCTCCCCGTCCACCAGCAGGGGAGGCCAGCGGGAGGCGCAGGCATCGTAGCAGTTGCTCACGTTGGGTTCGTCCCGCAGGAACAAGTACAGGGTCATGCCGGCGCCGTCCATCAGGAACTCGCCCAACGCCTCGGTGGAGCCCACCTGGACGGTAGGGACCGCGCCGGCCGCCTCCTCTGCGGGTGCGGCTTCTTCAGCCGGGGCGGCCGCCTCTTCCGGATATTCCTCAGCCTCCTGGGCCTTCAGCCAGGCATCGGCCGCTTCTACCAGGCTGTGCTGGCCTTCATGGGCGGCCGTGGCCAGCCCGGCAGCCGCTTCCGCATCCTCGGCAGCAACGGCCTCGGCCAGCTCTTCCAGGGTGTGGCTCAGGGCCTCTGCATCCTCATGAAGCTCCTCGGGCCAGTCCGCCATGTCCACCACCCAGTAGAGGCTCTGGATCCAGCCGGCGTCGTCGGGGTTCACCACGCCGCCCTGGGTCAAGAGCTCTTCCAGGGCATGGAGGCCGGCGGTATTCAACTCGTGCATGGCAACCGCCACCTGGAAGCGCTGCTGTTGGGCCCGCAAGGCCTCAATCGCCAGGGCATCCAGGTTGGTCACGGCAAAGGCCGGGGAGACCACCTGGCCATCCACCTGGACGGGGCCGTCGGCGCCGGGGAATTCATAGACGCCCTCCTCACCGGCATCGGTGTGGAGCATGGCGTACAGGGTGGGCGTGGCCTGGTCCACGTCGATGGGCACCACCACATCCGTATTGGTGCCGTCGGCCACGGGGGCATAGCCGATCACCGGGCCGATGCTGCCATCTTCATCCCGGTGAATGACGATCCAGCCGGGACCGTCGCTCACCACTTCGGCCACGGTGACACTGCCCTCCCGAATGGCCTGGTCGTGCACGGTGACCGCGGCGCTCGCCTCGGCAGCGGGTGTATCATACTGGGCATGGGACCGGGCCGTCACCAGGGCCGGGTGGGAGAGCACGCCCACCGCCAGGAGGGAGACGACGATGAGAATGGCCAGAATGCGGGTTGGATGGGACATTGGGACGACTCCTTTCTATTTTTCGCAGGATAGGCTGTCGATGGTCCAGACCTGCCAATTTGGAAGAAATGGGCAACAAGAACCCGGCCAGGAGCCATGATGGCCTCTGGCTTTTCAAAACTGCGACGTTCCACTGTGGACGTTGGGTTCTATGGATCAATACGATAGTCAGACGGCTTCCAGATTGGGGAGATGAAGCCCAATTGGGTGTAGGATGAAGGTCACATCATACCTGCCCGAGGTGAAATCGACGATCTGCGCCTGCGGGCCACGATCGAGGAGAAGAAAGCACCATGACCAATCAAGCTACCTGGAAGAAGCGCACGCCCCTGCTGGTTGCCGGGCTGATCAGCGGCACCTCGGCCGACGGCATCGACGTGGCCATTGCCGAAATCCATGGCCACCCCCATGATCCCCAGCAGCCCCTGGGCCTCGCCCTGCAGGCCTTTGACACGGTGTCCTGGCCATCGCCAGAGCGGGCGCTGATCTTCCAGCTCTTCAGCGGGCAGGCGGATGTGGCCACCGTCTGCCGGGCCAACTTTCGCCTGGGGAAATGCTTCGCCGATGCCCTGATCCAGGTGGCCCGGGCCGGGAACATCCCGCTGGACAGGTTGGACCTCATCGGCAGCCACGGCCAGACCATCTGGCACGATGTCCAGGACGGGCAGGTGACCAGCACCCTGCAGATCGGCGAGCCGGCTGTCATCGCTGCCCGCACCGGGGTGACCACCGTGGCCAACTTCCGCGTGGCCGACGTGGCCGTGGGCGGACAGGGCGCGCCCCTGGTGAGCATCTTCGACTGGCTGCTGCTGCGGCCGCCGCCCCGGCTCAACGGCGTGGCGGGCGGCTGGCGGGCTGTCCAGAACATCGGCGGCATCGGCAACGTGACCTTCCTGCCACCGACAGACAGCCAGGCGGCTCCCCTGGCCTTCGACACCGGGCCCGGCAATGTTCTCATGGATTGGGCCGCCCACTGGGCCAGCGACGGCGCCCTGAGCTACGACCGGGACGGCTTGCTGGCCCGCCAGGGGCGGATCGTTCCGGACCTGGTGGCCCGCTGGCTGGAACATCCCTACTTCAGGCTCCCTCCGCCCAAGACCACCGGCCGGGAGCTTTTTACCGAGGAGCTGGCTGCCCGGTGGCGCGCAGAGGCGGAGGCCGCCGGCGCCAGTCCCACGGACTTCGTGGCCACGGTCACCGCCCTGACCGCGGCCAGCATCGCCGATGCCTATGCCCGCTTTGCACCCGGCCCGGTGGCCCAGGTAGTGGTGGCCGGCGGCGGCAGCCACAACCCAACCCTGATGGCCCGGCTCCGGGAGCAACTGGCGGAACGGCTGGGTCACCCCGTGGAGGTGATTCCCCACGACGCGCTGGGCTTCAACGCGGACGCCAAAGAAGCCCTCACCTTCGCCCTGCTGGCCTACCTCTGTGCGCTGGGGCAACCGGGCAACGTCCCTGCCTGCACCGGTGCCCGCCATCCCCAGGTGCTGGGCCAGATCGCGCCGGGCCGGAACTATTCGGGGCTCTTTTCCAGGTAAGGTAGTTGGAAGGCAGACAAGAAGCTGTCGCACGGAGCTTGCTTCTGCTTTGCCAGCTATGCTATGCTGCCACCCAGAATCCGCACGATTTCGGTAGTCTGCCTAAGGAGAATCCCCCATGCCTCGCAGAATCTGCTTATTGGCGGTGACCGTGCTGGTGGCACTGGTTACCATCACCATTCCCGTAGCGGCCCTGCATGCCGAAGACGCATGGACCCGACTCGATGGCCCCCTGCTGCCGGGCGGCCATGTGTACGACCTGGCGGTGGCACCCTCTCACCCCCGGCGCCTCTATGCCGTGGTCAGCCATCCCCAGGGGCTGCGTCTATTTCGGAGCGACGATGGTGCGGCGAACTGGTACATGCCAACCGGTACATTCCTGCCCGTCCCGGGTGGCATGGCTTCCGTTGCCGTGGATCCATCGGACGCGGATCGGCTCTTTGTCGCCACGGGAGGGGGTGTCTTTCGCTCTGTGGATGGCGGCGTAAGCTGGGAAATGGTCAGTTCGATCTCCGGCTACGTAGCCATGCCGGCGTCAGATCATCTGTATGTGGTGGGACGCCTGCCTGATCAGGAAGAGAGTTCCTGCCAGGAGCCCTGGACCTTTGCCCACAGTGCCGATGGCGGTGAAAGTTGGGTTCAGACAGAGCTGCCCTGCGTGCGGGAGGTGGTGAGCCTGAACAGCCCGTCAGATAGTCCGAACTTGATTCTGCTGGGGGTTGAAACGCTGGATCGTGGCATTACCCTCTTGCGTAGCACGGACGGCGGTCAGTCTTGGAGTGACACGAACCTGCGTCTCTTATTCCGCTATCGCTCGCGCGACGTAGCCTTCGATCCTCGAGATGGTCTGATAGTCTACGCGTTCAACCACCGAACCCTGTACAAGAGCAGCGATGGTGGGCAAAGCTGGCAGAGCTGGACGTTCACCGTTCCGCTCGATGCTGACTTCACGCAACTGACGGTGGATCCGGAGGGTCAGCTCTACCTGGCAGCAAAGGAGGTGACTGTCACTTCGCCATCCTCTTACACCTCTATGCTACGCATCTATCGCAGCGAGGACGGCGGCCTGAGCTGGTGGCGCTCTCAGCAGACATTTCCCGAAACATGGGCAACGGACCTGGTGGTGGCGCCCGATCAACCTGAGCGTCTTTACCTGGGCTTGAGTGAGGCCGGGATCTGGCGCAGTGATAATCGGGTCGGCCTGTGGCAGGAAAGCAACCAGGGCATCGAAACGCCCGCCTGGATCTCCCAACTCGCCGCCGTGCCCCAAAGCTCAATCCTATACGCCGCTGCACGCTCCGGAGGCTTCAGCCGCACAGGGCTGTTTCGCAGTGAAGATAACGGAGAAACCTGGACTCAGGTATTGTTGGACGTGCCTGTGATGGGGATAGCCGTGGCAGCTCAGGGGGAGCAAGAGCTGGTGCTGGCGACCACGGTTCAAGGACAACTCTATTCTCTCCAACGCCAGGGCACCCCTGGAGGAGAACAGGTACGGGCCATCGAGCCTCTGAACATGGTAGTCAGAGACGTGGCCATCTCGGTCCAGGATCCTGGCGTTCGACTCCTGGGCGGGTGGAGGTCGCTTGGGGAGTACCAGCGAGAAGGCCAGATCGCCCTGTGGCAGAGCGGCGGAGAAGGCTATGGTTCCTACTGGCGCACCCAGGTTCTAACAGGAACCCGAGAAGTATTGTTTGTGGATATTCATCCGGATAATCCCCGGATCATGGTGGCTGCAGGCCTCGATGAACATGACAGCGATGTCATCTTTCTCAGCACAGACGGCGGCCAGAGTTGGGACGAGCTTTTTCGCGGCGAAGTAGATATTCCGTTTCAGTGTCGCTATCTGGACGTGCAGTTGAGCCGAGGCAGCGTCTACATGCTGTGCCCTGTCTATCCAATATACACTACCCCTTTGTCGGAGAGGATGTGGAGCCCGTGGCTAGCCGGTCTACAAGGAGATCCGTCGGCCCTGGTGCTCCTGGCTGAAGATAGCCCCATCTTGGGCACACATGATGGCGTCTGGTGGTGGCGGCGTGATCAACGCCAGTGGGAGCTATTGGGGTTGGCCGACCAATGGGTCACGGCCTTGGAGATAGGAGGCAGCGAAGGGGAATGGCTCTTTGCAGGCAATACGCTAGGCGTCTGGCGCCATCCTTTGCCGACGGTCCCGCCCATCCAGCTTTATCTCCCTGCCGTTGGCCAAGAGACGTCGCTCCGCCACTGAGGAGTCAACACTAAAGTGCACCAAACGAACGGGTTCCGGCATCCCCGGGGATGCCGGAACCCGTTCGTTTCAATCCTGTGTGGTTCGGCTGGAAAATCGGTTGCCTTTGGCCGACGCCAGAGGCGGCTCAGGGGTGCTTATCCCTGGCGACGTCGCCAGGCCACACCGCCCACCAGGGCCAGCAGGACCAGGCCGGCCACCGCCACACTCGAGGGCAGGGAATTGGCGGCCACGCCAGTCTGGGGTAGCTGGTCCGGTGGGGGTACCTCCTCTTCGGCCGTCTCGGACTCTTCCGCCATCTCTTCCTCCTCGGCCGGAGACTCTTCCGTCATCATCTCCGGCGCGGTGGCGGTGAAGGGCGTCACAACCACCGCGTCATCCACCCGCACCGGCCCATCGGCACCGGGGAACTCATAGGTGCCGAGTTCGCCTGCATCCACATGGAGCATGGCCCAGAGGGTCGTCTCGCCGTAGATGGGCTCATCCAACACCACCACCACGTTATCCGTGGTGCCGGCCGGAACCGCCGTCTTGCCGATCACCGGCCCGGGACGGCCATCCCCATCGGCGTGGATGACCAGCCAGCCGGCTTCCGCAGCCACCACCTGGTCCACGGTCACCTGGGTGCCGTCCGTTTCCTGGTCGGACACGTGCACGGCAGGGGTTTCGGCCATGGCCTCCTCTTCGCCCATTTCTTCTTCGGCCATGTCACCGGAGGCCAGGCCGGCAAACTTCACCACCGCGCCTGAACCCGGCGCACCCACGCCGTTGACAGTCACGTAGGCGTCGCCCGCCTCGTTAAAGGCAATGGCCGTGGGGAAGGAGAGACCCTCCACCACCGTCTGGGAAGCGTCGCCCTCCTGGACCCGCACAATGGCGCCGCTGTTGGGCACAGGACCCTGCTCGCCGAAGACCGCGAACTGAACGGCATACAGGGAGCCGTCCGGGCCAGCCTGGACGTCGGTGAGCATGGTCAACCCGGTGGCGTAGTCCACGGCCGCGCCATCCGCCGAGATCTGCATGACCTTGGCAGAGCCGGGAGTGAACGGGAAGCCGGGGAGGAGCGCCACATAGACGTTGCCATCCGCGCCCACGGTCACCCCCGTGGGCACCGGATCGGTCTCCATGGCGTCACCCCGGATGGGGTTGGGGAAAGGAGCGGGCACGCCTTCGAAGACGGTCACCAGCTCGATGGCACCGGTGGCCGGGTCCACCTTCAGGAGATCGTTGGCCGCGGCGTCCGCCACCCAGAGCATACCGTCGGGGCCAGCCGCCAGGCCATAGGGGTGGGAATCATAGATCAGGCCGTCGGGATTGTTGGCTGCCTCAAAGGCCCAGGTGTTGGCCACCGCCGTGATGGCGCCATCCTCCACCTTGACCACCGCCGCGATGGTATCCACCGGTGGGCTGGTGGTCGGATCGCCCAGCCATTGGCTGCTGGTGGCGTAGAGGGTGCCATCCAGGAGGGCCAGGCGGGCCCCACCCAACATATCCTGGCCGGCCGAAATGGAGGGCAGGTTGGCCACCACCGTCTGCTCGCCCGTCTCGTCGATGCGGACAATGCGCGCCGAATCGCCGTACCGGGCCGTCACCTCCTGGCCCGACGCCGGATCCAGGAAGGGGAACTCGGTCTCCCCGCCCAGGCCACTGTCGATGACCCAGATGCTGCCATCGGGGGCCACCAGGATGCCCATGGGGCCGTTGAAGCCCTCAGCCACCAGCTCCCCGGTGTGGGAATCGGCTAAGGCAGTCCCTCCCCAGGGTGCAAAGGTGAGCAGCAGGGCCAATACCAGAAAGAGGGACAACAAACGGGGTTGACGTAGATTCATGTCGATCTCCTTTCATGAGTACTGGGAATCAAACAACCGTTTGGGGACGCGAAAAAGCGGTCAATGCACGAAGTCAGAGGTGGAACAGGCGGCGCCTCAATTTTGGGCCATCAACCTTGAGCCATCAGGAACGCCACCAGGGCCTCCAGATCGCCCAGAGGGAGATGCCGGTAGGAAGGCATCCGGTGTGCGGTCAACCGGTAATCTGCGACCAGGTAGAGATCCGGCTCGACGATGCTTTCCCGGATGTATTCTGCGGCTGTGGTGGCCTTCCCCGTGTAGCCTGGCTCCTGGATGCGGGCCGCGGCCACCACAGCCATCCGGTTGTGGGAAGGGCCAAAGATGCCACCGGCGCCGATCGATGCCAGTTCATGACAGGTGCCACAGTAGTTCTGTCGGTACACCTCTTCGCCACGGGCCACCCAGGCCGGCGGATACATCGGAACAGATGTACGCCCGCCTTCATCGGGCTCTGGGGATGGCTCAACCGGCTGGGCCTCAGATGGCAGCGACGCAAATGCATTCGTTTGTGGCGCGTCGGGCAGGCTCGAATCGGCGGGCATGGGGCCGATGGGCTGACAGCCCAACAAGAAAAAGCCCAAGACAGTGATCAGGCAGGAAAGTCCTAACCAACGGAACAAAAAAAAGGGAATCACTACACGTAGTCCAGGTGGTGAATTAGCCCGTCGCCACAAGTCATCCGGAAACGGGCTAACATCAGGTGAGGTGCGACCTGGCCATTATACATGTTTTATAGATAAAGTGGCAACCGTCAAAATAATGAAATGATGAAATCATGAAACAATGATGGAACAAACAATCAAGAGGGGCGGATGCTCACACGCGTCGAGGCCAGCTCCGTTTCAAGGAAGCTGGCCTCTCGCACACACCTATCACACACACCTATCACATACGCCTATCACATGCACCTATTCGGAGTAAGGGCTTACGTCACAGCCCGGCGGCCAAAGAAGAGGGAGATGATGAACAGAGCCACAAACACCCAGAATAGAATCTTGGCGATGCCGGCTGCGGCACCTGCGATACCGCCGAAGCCCAGGGCCGCGGCGACCAGTGCCACAATCAGGAAAATCAGTGCCCAGCGTAACATAAGTATGCCTCCTTCATGATTGAACGCTCTATCGCTTATCGTGCGATTGTCGTGCGGTACAGTTGGGATACAGTCCAGGAACGGTAGAAAAGGGGTGAATCCATTGGCTGCGCCGGCCAGGGGTGCTGCACCTCTGGCCCTGGGCCGTGGGACGTCTATGCCCCACGGCCCAGGGAGGCAGCCGCCTTAACCGACCACGTACCGGTTGTAGTACCCGTGGATCTCAGAGGTCCAGTACGAGTGGCTATGGTCGGGCCAGTGATCCCGGTCGAAGCCCGGCGCATTCTCCAATACTTCATCATCCACATCCAGGATGAAGCGATGGTTGTCGGCGTCCAACTGCAACAGTTGCCAGGGGATGGCGAACAGCTTGTTGGTACCCAACAGGTTTTCCAACAGGCCTTCGTCGAAGGAGAGCACCGCGTATTCGATACGTCCGTCGTCCACACGGATCATCAGCTCCTTCAGCGTCCCCAACTTCTCCCCCTGGGGGTTCACCACATCATCGCCCATCATCGTGGAGGCGGAAAGCAGTCTTGGCTGTGCCATTCGAATCAACTCCTCTCGTATCAACTTCCTGTCTGTCGTGCCTGTCGTCGTGTCTGTCTTGTCTGGGAGGTTAGCCAGGAAATTACACGCTGATGTACACGTGTTGGGCCTGGGCCTCTTCCATCATCTGGGAGATGGCATCCGCCTGATCGGAGGGGACTTCCACCACGACCATGCTGGCGCCATCCTGGATGCTGCGGACGAAAAAGGCTTTCTCTTCGTCCTCAAAGCCATACTCATCCAGCACATCGTCGATGTTCAGATCTTCAGCATCGAAGCCGGTGGTGCCCACATGGATGACGCCGGCCGGCGCAACCCCAGCGGTGCCGCCATCATCGGTGCCCGGTACGGCCACGACGCTCTTGGTGCCCAGCACCCCCCGGTCGATCACCCGATAGTGGTCCTCCATCCCGTGATCCTTCAGCTGATCCACCAGCTCGGTCAGATGTTCGTCGTCAAACAGGCCAATGACGTAGCTCATCTCTGGCTCCTTTCGTATGGTTTTCCAGCTCTCTTCACGTGTGTTTCTCTTCACGTGTGTTCCATGCCATGCGTTCGGTGGTATCTTCCATGTTTCTCGTTCATTCCGGCCCTTGAAGCCGGGGATCTTGCGATCCGGCGTGGACATCTACAGAATAGCGCACGGCGCGGCAGCCAGCCACGGCGCGGCGGACAGTCCTGGCCTGTCTCTGGCGACCGGCCCGCCCTGTCCTATCCGACAGGGGCAAAGCGATGAAGGGCGCATGAAGGCGCATGAATTGGATCTTGACAAACGCCCCTCAGACGGGTATAAATGGGGTACAAATCGAGTTCCACAACGACGGTGAACCAGAAGAGTAACCGCCAAAGCGGGTTCCAGAGAGTCTCCGGTTGCTGGGAAGGAGATAACAGCGCAGGCGGTGAATGGGCTGGGGAGTCGGACATCGAACGGATGATGCTTTCAATAGCCATCCCAGTAGACTGTCCCGGAAGCGCCACCGTTATCCAGGCGCAGGGAATCGGAGCAGGGCTCCTGTTCCCACAGAGTGAGACTGGCGACTTCCCTTGCGTTTCACGCAGGGGTTTTTATTTAGGCCCCAGGGAGTGGCCGCCGGTCTAAGCGGGGTGGCACCGCGGGGTATCTGGCCTCGTCCCCATACACAGGTTCGGTACGAACTGTGTGTGGCGGCGAGGTTTTTTTGTGGCATCCGTTGGACAACAGAGAGCTACTGGCACGGGGGTGCAATCTCATGTCTCACTATCAGCCGACGCTGGAAGAGATCCGGTCCCTGGCCACCCAGGGCAACCTGGTGGCCGTCCATCGGGACCTGCCGGCCGACCTGGAGACGCCGGTCTCGGTCTATCTCAAGCTGCGGGCCAACCACCGGGGTCCCAGCTTCCTGTTGGAATCGGTGGAAAAGGGGGAACAACTGGGACGGTACAGTTTCATCGGCGTGCACGCGCCCATGACGGCCGTGGCCACGGGCGACACCACGGTCATCGGTGGGGCCGGCGGCTCCGTCCTGGAGATCCAGCATGGGGATCCCCTGGATGTGGTGAAAAAGGTCATGGCCGACCGCAGGCCGGTCAACCTCCCGGGCCTGCCCCGCTTCACCGGAGGCGTGGTGGGCTACTTCGGCTACGACCTGGTTCGCTTCATGGAGCGGCTGCCCACCACGGCCAGCCGCGACCTGGACGTCCCCGATATGATCCTGCTCTTCAGCGACAACCTGGTGGTCTTTGACCACGTGCGCCACAAGATCACGGTCATCGCCAACATGCGCATGGAAGGCGACCTGCGGGCCGCCTATGCGGACGCGGTGGCCCGCATCGAGAACATCGTGGCCGACCTCCGCCGCCCCCTGATCCCACCGGAAAGCAAGCCCTGTGCCAACGGCGCCCAGTGGCACAGCAATTTCACCCAGGCCCAGCACGAGGAAAACGTGCGCCGGGCCAAGGAGTATATCGCCGCCGGGGACATCTTCCAGGTGGTCCTCAGCCAGCGCCTCAGCCGGGAGACCGAGGCGGATCCGTTCACCATCTACCGGGCCCTGCGCATGCTGAACCCCTCGCCCTACATGTTCTTCCTGGATTTCAGCGGGGTGGCCGGGGTGGACGGCGACCCGGTGCGGCTCATCGGCTCCAGCCCGGAGATGCACGTCCGCCTGGAGGATGGCATCGCCTACCTGCATCCCATCGCCGGCACCCGCTGGCGGGGGCGCTCGCCCGAGGAGGACGCGGCCCTGGCCGAGGAACTCCTGGCCGACCCCAAGGAACGGGCCGAGCATGTGATGCTGGTGGATCTGGGGCGCAACGACCTGGGGCGGGTCTGCCAATACGGCACGGTGACCGTCCCCACCATGATGGCGGTGGAGCGCTACAGCCACGTGATGCACATCGTCAGCGACGTACGGGGGCGCATTCAGCCCGGCCACGACGCCTTCAGCCTGCTCCGGGCCACCTTCCCGGCGGGCACCGTCAGCGGTGCCCCCAAGGTGCGTGCCATGGAGATCATCGAGGAATTGGAGGGCACCCGCCGGGGCCCCTACGCCGGCGCGGTGGGCTACATCGACTACGACGGCACCATGGACACCTGCATCACCATTCGCACCATCACCATGAAGGGGAAAACCTGCTACCTCCAGGCCGGCGGCGGCATCGTGGCCGACAGCGACCCCACCTACGAATACAACGAATCCCTGAACAAAGCCCGAGCCCTGGCAGTGGCAGTAGAGCAGGCGGAGAAAGGGCTATGAAAATTGAAGATTGAAGATTAAGGAGAACCCACCATGACCGAACGCAAACGTATCCTCACCGGCGACCGACCCACGGGCAAGCTGCACCTGGGCCACTACGTGGGCAGCCATCGACATCGGCTGGCCCTGCAGGACAAATACGAATGCTTCTTCCTCATCGCGGACCTGCACATGCTCACCACCAAGCCGGACAAGGAAGACATCCTGGCCATCGCCGACAATGCCCGGGCCATCGTCCTGGATCATCTGGCCATCGGCATTGATCCCCACAAGGTCACCTTCTGCCTGCAGTCGGCCATCCACGAGACCTACGAGCTGCAACTGCTGATCAGCGGCCTGATCACGGTGGAGCGCCTCCAGCAGCTGCCCACCATCAAAGACATGGCCCAGGCCGCCCACTTCGAGCAGATCCCCTACAACCTGCTGGGCTACCCGGTACTCCAGGCCGCGGACATCCTGCTGCCCCGAGCGCACCTGGTGCCCGTGGGGAAGGACAACGAAAGCCACGTGGAGCTGACCCGCCAGATCGCCCGGCGCTTCAACAACGCCTACGGGGAGGTCTTCCCCATTCCCGAAGCCTACGTGGTGGGCGGCACCCTGGTGGGCACCGACGGCCAGGCCAAGATGAGCAAGAGCCTGGACAACGCCATCTTCCTCAGCGACGACACCGCCACCGTGCGCCGGCGGGTCATGGGCATGTTCACCGACCCCAACCGCATCCGGGCCGACATCCCCGGCCGGGTGGAGGGGAACCCGGTCTTCATCTACCACGATTTCTTCAATCCCAACAAGGAAGAAGTAGAGGATCTGAAGGCCCGTTACCGGGCCGGCAAAGTGGGCGACGTAGAGGTCAAGGAGAAACTCTTCATCGCGCTGGAGAACTTCCTGGCACCCATCCGGGAGCGACGGGCCTACTACGAAAGCCAGACCGGCCTGGTGGACGAGCTGATCTACGAGGGCACCCAGCGGGCCCGGCAGGAAGCCCAGGCCACCATCCTGGAGGTGAAGAAAGCCATGGGCTTCACCGGCGTCTGGAACAAAATCAGCCGAGCGGCAGAACGGCGACGGAAGAAGGCGGAGAAGGCAGCCGCATCGACTGCCTGAGAGGAGCCACCCATGATCGCGGTGATAGACAACTACGACAGTTTCACCTACAATTTGGTGCAGTTCCTGGGTGAACTGGTCCGCCGGGAGGACGCACCGACCGCCTATCGGGGGGCGGAGATCCGGGTCTGGCGGAACGATGAAATCGACGTGGAGGAGCTGGCCGAGCTGCGCCCCAGCCACATCGTCATCAGCCCGGGCCCCGGCACGCCCGAGAAGGACAGCGGCATCAGCAACGACGTGATCCGCATCCTGGGCCGCCACACCCCCATCCTGGGCGTCTGCCTGGGCCAGCAGTGCATCGGCCACGTCTTCGGCGGCCAGGTGGTGCGGGCGCCCCGCCTCATGCATGGCAAGGTGAGCCCCATCCTCCACCAGGGGGTGGGCGTGTTCCGGGGGCTGCCCAGCCCGTTCACCGCCACCCGCTACCACAGCCTGATCGTGGCCGAGCCCTTGCCCCCCGAGCTGGAGGCCACCGCCTACACGCCGGAAGGGGAGCTGATGGGCCTGCAACACCGGACGCTGCCCATCTACGGGGTCCAGTTCCACCCGGAAAGCATCCTGACCGAGTGCGGCAAACAGCTGCTGGACAATTTCCTCCAGATCCGGGCCGGCAACGGACAGGATCGTGGAACAGGACGATGAGCGGACAACAGGTCGCCCAACTGACCCCCTCCATCCACCGCTACCTGACCGCCGCGCCCACCAGCCATTTCCTGGGCCAGCCGGTGGAAATGGTAGACGCCTGGGAAGGACGGGACAACCTGCTCTGGCGGGTACGCTGCCGGGGCCAGGAGGCGGTGCTCAAGCTCTACCTGGATGCCGGCCAGGCCCGCAGCCGCCGCCAATACGACGGCCAGCAGCTCTTCGTCGCAGATGGTCTGGCCCCCCGCCCCCTCTGGTACGACCGCTACCCCACCGGCCTCTCCCGCCAGGTGCTGATCTACGAGTGGGTGCCGGGGCAACCGGTGGACGCCCGAGACGATGGCGAGATGGTGGGGCTGGCCCAGGCGGTGGCGGCCCTCCACCGGGGCGATGTGAGCCAGGTGCGCCGCTTCTGCCCCCACCCGGTCAACCTGGACTTCTACTGGCGTATTGAACAGGGCAGCTTCGCCCAGATCCACGCCTGGCTGGATGGACTGCCCGCGCCAGAGCTGGCCCGCCTGTTTAAAAGCTGGGTAGAACGGGCCGACGCCCTGGTGGCGGAACACCTCCCCCTCTGGCAGCAGGCCGTGCCTACCCCCGTGCACGGAGACTTGAAGCTGGAGAACTGCCTGGCCCACCGGGGGCAGACGGTGCTGGTGGACTGGGAGATGTTTGGGCTGGGCGACCCGGCCCTGGAGGTGGCGCGCTTCTTGCACCACAGCCAGGCCGATTTTCCACCCCACGGCCAGGAGAGATGGCTGGACAGCTACCTGGCCGGACTGCCCCAGCCGGCCCTGGATCAGCGTATCCAGGTCTACCGCCGCCTCCTGCCCTTCCACGATGTCTGCTACCTGCTGCTGGGACTCCAATCCCTGGAGGAAGGTTCCAGGAGCGAAGAGGCGGCCGCCTCCCGGGCGTTTCTCCAGGAGACCCTGGCGGCGGCCCTCATACGCTGTGGCACGGCTCTGGAACAGCCCGTGGACGAGGCCACGGCAGCAGCCTGGGCAGAGGCGCTCTTCCAGGCGGCCCTGGCCGATAACTTTTGACCTGATTGAAGGAGGACCCATGTCTCAAAGTGCCATTCAAACGGCCATTCACCTGCTCTTCGCCCACCAGGATCTCACCGTGGAGCAGGCCGATGCAGCCATGAGTGAGATCATGCAAGGGGAGGCCACGCCCGCCCAGATCGGCGCGTTCCTGGCCGCCCTGCGCATGAAAGGCGAAACGGTGGACGAGATCACCGGCTGCGCCAACGCCATGAAGCGCAGCGCCGTCCAGGTTCGACCCCAGATCAACGGCGCGGTGCTGGTAGATGTGGTCGGCACCGGCGGCGACCGCAGCGGCACCTTCAACATCAGCACCACCGCGGCCTTCGTGGTGGCCGGCAGTGGTGTGAAGGTGGCCAAACACGGCAACCGCTCGGTCAGCAGCAAATGTGGCGCGGCCGATGTGCTGGATGCCCTGGGCGTCAACATCAACCTGACGGCAGAGCAGGCCGCAGCCTGCATCGAAGAGGTGGGCATCGCCTTCCTCTTCGCCCCTCTCTACCACCCGGCCATGCGCTTCGCCATCGGCCCCCGCCGGGAGATCTCCGCCCGCACCATCTTCAACATCCTGGGCCCCCTCACCAACCCGGCCGACGCCAGCAACCTCCTGGTGGGCGTCTACGACCCCGCCCTGACCGAGCCCCTGGCCCGGGTCCTGGGCCAGATGGGCAAGCGGGCCGCCTACGTGGTCCACGGCGCAGACGGCCTGGACGAGCTGAGCATCACCGGCGTCAACCGGGTGAGCCACTACCGCAACGGCCAGGTCCGCACCTTTGAGCTGGACCCCGAGGCGTTGGGCCTGCCTCGGGCCGAACTGTCGGCCATCCTGGGAGGTGACGCGGCCCAGAATGCCCGCATCACCCGGGGCATCCTCAGCGGTGAAATCCATGGCCCCATGCGGGATGCCGTGCTCCTCAACGCCGCCGCGGCCCTGACCACGGAGGAGGACGACCTGAGCCAGGGGCTGGCCATGGCCCGGGAAAGCCTGGACAGCGGCGCCGCGTTGGACGTCCTGGAGCGCTTCATCCGCATGAGCCAGTCCTTTGCTGGAGACGCACCATGAGCCCATCTAAGCTGGATATTGCCAAACACAAAGGCGAGGTGCTGGACCTCATCATGGCCTGGAAACGCCAGGAGGTCCCCAAGCAGATGGAGGAAGTTCCCCTGGCCCAGGTGAAAGCCTTTGCCCACCTGGCGCCGGAGCCCCTGGACTTCGCCGGCGCCCTGACAGCCCGGCCGGGCGCCAGCCTCATCGCCGAGGTGAAGCGGGCCAGCCCTTCCAAAGGGCTGATTGCCCATGACTGGGATCCAGAGCTCATCGCCGAAACCTACGCCCGCAACGGCGCGGCGGCCATCTCCTGTCTGACCGACGCCCGCTTTTTCCAGGGCAAGCTGGCCTACCTGACCGCCATCAAGGAGCGGCTGCGGGAAATCAAGCAGCCGCTGCCGGTGCTGCGCAAGGATTTCATCTACCACGAGTATCAGGTCTACGAAGCCCGCATGGCCGGCGCGGATGCGCTGCTCCTCATCGTCGCCGTCCTCAGCGACCGGGAGCTGCGGGAACTCTACCAGCTCACCACCGACCTGGGCATGCAGGCCCTGGTGGAGGTCCACGACGAGGCCGAACTGGAGCGGGCCCTGGCCATCGACGCCCACATCATCGGGGTCAACAACCGGGATCTGCGCACCTTCCAGGTGGACCTGGAGAACACGGCGCGGCTGCGCGCCCTGATCCCTGCCGGCAAGGTGGTGGTGGGCGAGAGCGGCATCCGCACCCCGGACGACGTCCGCCGCATGGCCGAGATGGGCTGCGATGCCATCCTGGTGGGTGAAACCTTCTGCAAGCTCCCCCAGCAGGAGCGGGCGGCCCGGGTGCGATCCTTTGTCAAAGCCGGCCGGCGCTGAGGTGATTTCACCGCTGACCATGCCAGGAGAGGCATCATGACCCTCCATCAGGAGATTCACCAGAAGATCCACGTCAAAATCTGCGGCATCACCAACCTGGCTGATGCCCGGGTGGCCATGGAGGCCGGGGCCGATCTGCTGGGCTTCATCTTCTACCCGAAATCCCCCCGCTACGTGGAGCCCGAGGAAGCGGCCCACATCGTGGCCGGGCTCCGCCAGGAGCACGACGCTGCCCGGCTGCCCCGCTTTGTGGGCGTCTTTGTGAACGAGCCCATGGGGCGGGTGGCGGCCCTCCTGGCCGAGATCGGCCTGGACTACGCGCAGCTCCACGGGGACGAAACGCCAGAGCAGGTGGCCAGCCTGCCCGGCCACGGCTTCAAAGCCCTGCGCCCGGCGGATAACCGCCAGGCCGAGGCGGAGGCAGCCCGCTTCGCGTCATTGGGCCCGGCAGATGGCCCCCGCTACCTGCTGGATGCCTACGACCCGGCAGCCTACGGCGGCACCGGTCGCCGGGCAGACTGGCAGGTGGCCGCCAGCCTGGCCCGGCGCTATCCCGGCCTGCTCCTTGCCGGCGGCCTGACCCCGGCCAACGTGGCCACGGCCGTCCAGGCGGTGGCGCCCTGGGGTGTGGATGTGAGCAGCGGCGTGGAAGCGGCTCCCGGCCGCAAGGATCACGACGCGGTGCGCGCCTTCATCCGCCAGGTCAGGCAGTCCTGGCCCGGATATTGAACAGGAAACCGAGGATTGTAGACAGCCCTCGGGCACGTCGGTTATACTCTTCCTGACGCCAGAATGCCAGACACAGCGCACGGAGCATCCAATAGCCGTCATTGAGCTGTTTCAGCAACAGATGAGAGAAGCGCCATGGAAATTTTAGGGGGTCCCCTGTTTGCGGTCGCCGGGGCCGGCGAATCCCACGGCCCGGCGGTCACCACCATTGTCTTCGGCTGCCCCCCCGGCCTCTACATCCGCCGCCAGGAGATCCAGGCTTACCTGGACCGCCGGCGGCCGGGCAGCAACAAACATGGCACGCCCCGCCGGGAAGCGGACAAGGTGATCCTGCTCTCCGGCCTCTACCAGGAAGACCACGAGCGGCTGCTGGCCGGCGGCGAGATCGCCACCTGGGTGGACGGCGTGGAATCCCGCACCGAAGGCTACGAGGAAGGCTTCTCCACCGGCGAACCCATCGCCGCGGTGGTGTTGTCCACCTCCAAACGCAGCGGTGACTACGCGCAGTTCGCCGGCCCCACCGGCGAGGTGCGCCCCGGTCACACCGACCTGGTCAAGTACCACAAGTCCCGGGGTTTTGTGGACGTGCGGGGCGGCGGCCGCTCCAGCTACCGCTCCACCATCTCTGACGTCATCGGCGGCTCCATTGCCCGCCGCTTCCTGGCCGACCATTTCGGCACCGCCATCCTCTCTTCCATCAGCCAGGTGGGGCCCCTCCAGGCGCCCACCAGCCTGGCAGAGCACTTCGGCCGCTGGCTGGCCGAACATCCCGGCCAGGCCATCCCCCAGGACGAGATCCAACGGGTGTTGGCCCGGCTGGAGGCAGCGGAGATCTACACCCTGGATGCGGACTTCGCCCACAAGGCCGGCCAGCTCATCAAACAGACCCGCATCGAGGGGGACTCCCTGGGCGCAGCGGTGGAGGTGGTGGCGGTCAACGTCCCTCCCCTGGTGGGTGAACCCCTCTACCAGAGCCTGAAGGTCCGGCTGATGGGAGTGCTGGGCGGGCTCAACGCAGTCCAGGCGTGTGAGATCGGCGCGGGCGTGGCGGTGGTAGCCCGGCGGGGCAGCGAAAACAACGACCCCATCCGCAGCACCGGCTACCAGCGCAACAGCCACGGCGGCCTGATCGGCGGCATCACCACCGGCATGCCCCTGGTCTGCAAGGTGAGCTTCAAGCCCACCTCCACCATCGTCAAACCCCAGCAGTCGGTACGCAAGAACCTGGAGGAGATCGAGTTCCAGCTCCAAAAGGGACGCCACGACCCCTGTGTGGGCGTCCGGGCCGGCGTCACCCTGGAATCTCGCCTGGCCATCGAGCTGATGAACGCGGTGCTCATGCACCAGGCCCAGCGGGTGGATGTCAGCCAGTTCCGCCTCTTTCCCCAGGGCGTGCCGGATCCATCGGCTCCTTGAACACCATGGCCACGCCGCCTCTACCCGGCCAGCCCCACCTTCTGCTGCTGAAGGGCCACCCGGGCACGGGCAAGAGCACCCTGGCCCGCGCCCTGGCCCGACACCTGGGCTGGCCACTGCTGGACAAGGACGATGTGAAGGACCACACGGTCGGGTTGCCCCGGGGCAATGAGCTGGCCTACGAAATCCTGTGGCAGCTCACCGAGACCCAGCTTGTCCTCGGGCTGAGTGTGGTGGTGGATTCGCCGCTCTCCTACCCCATCGGCTATGCCACCGGCTGCCGGTTGGCTCAACGCTACAGAGCCCGCCTGCTGGTGGTGGAGACCCTCCTGGATGAGGCGACGTGGCGCCAACGCCTGGATGCCCGCCTCCCGGATGCTTCCACCCACAAGGTGAGCAGCTGGCCGGCCATGCAGGCGTTGCTGGCCCGGTACAACGGCTGCTGGCGCTATCCCATCGCGCCCGAGCATCACCTGCCCGTGGACACCGCGCGCCCCCTGGAGGTCCAGCTCCACCAGGTGCTGGCCGCAATCCGTTCAACAGTGACCAACCCCAACGAGACAGAACCATGAGCAATTTTCCTGCCACCCGCAACATCGTGCTCACCGGCTTCATGGGCACGGGCAAAACCACCGTGGGGCGTCTGCTGGCCGAGCGCCTGAACCGCCCTTTCGTGGATATGGACGACGCCATTCAGGCCCACTTCGGCAAGCCCATCCCCGACATCTTCGCCCAGGAGGGCGAAGCGGCCTTCCGGGCGGTGGAGGCAGAGCTCTGCCGGCGCTTCGCCCGGGAAGCGGGCATCGTCCTGAGCACCGGCGGCGGCGCGCTGGTCAACCCCGCCAACCGGGAGGCCCTGGCCCAAACCGGCGTCATCATCTGCCTCACCGCCTCCGTGGATGAAATTCTGAAACGGGTGGAGCAGGCCGATGACCGCCCCCTGCTGCCCGGCAGCCAGGCTGAACGGGCCCGCCGGGTGCGTGAACTGCTCCAGGCACGGCGCCCCGCCTACGCCGCCATCCGCCAACAGGTCGACACCACGGGCTACACGCCGGAACAGGTGGTGGAACGGGTGCTGGAAATCCTGGAGGCGGAGATGGAGGTCCCCGGCATGACCCGTATCCCGGTCCAGGGGCCAGAGGGGAGCTACCCCATCTGCATCGGCGAGGGGCTGCTGGCCCACAGCGGGCGGCTGCTGCGTAACCGGGGGCTCCGGCCAGGGCCGGCCGCCATCGTCACCAACCCCATGATCGCGCCCCACTACGCCGCTCCCGTGGCCGAGAGCCTGCGGGAAGCTGGCTTCGAGCCCGTCATCTGCCAGATGCCCGAGGGCGAGCAACACAAGACCCTGGAGACGGTGGCCTCGCTCTACGACCAGTTCCTGGCTGCCGGCCTGGACCGCCGCAGCCCGGTGATTGCCCTGGGCGGCGGCGTGGTGGGCGACACCGCGGGCTTTGCCGCGGCCACCTACCTGCGGGGCGTGCCCCTGGTCCAGATCCCCACCTCCCTGCTGGCCATGGTGGACTCCTCCGTGGGTGGCAAGACGGGGGTGGACCTGCCCCAGGGCAAGAATCTGGTGGGCGCCTTCAAGCAGCCGGTACTGGTCATCATCGATCCGAACGTCATGGCCACCCTGCCGGCGCCGGAATTTCGGGCCGGCCTGGCCGAGGTCATCAAACACGGCATCATCGGCGCGCCAGAGCTCTTCCGGCAACTGGAGGAGCACGGCCCCCTCAACCTGACCCAACTGGTGGCCGACGCGGTGCGGGTGAAGGTCCAGGTGGTGGAGGAAGACCCCTTCGAGCAGGGGCGTCGAGCCACCCTGAACCTGGGCCACACCTTCGGCCATGCCATCGAGCTGGTCAGCCAGTTCAGCATTCGCCACGGCGAAGGTGTGGCGGTGGGGCTGGTGGCGGCCGGGCACATGGCCGCCGACCTGGGCCTCTGTGACCGGGCCCTGGCCGACCGCATCACCCGGGTGGTGGAACGCCACGAGCTGCCCATTTCGTTACAGGGCTATGACATCGAGGCAGTCATGGAAGCCATGGCCCACGACAAAAAGCGGGCCGGCAAGACCCTGCGCTTCGTGGTACCCTACGCCCTGGGCGATGTACGCCTGATCGATGACCCCGGCCCCGAGGTGGTCTACCGGGCCCTGGCCCGGGTGCTCCAGCCGTAAGGGGGCCAGGACATTCCTGCCGGGGCCAGGGATGGCGTGAAGGACGAAGCCCCCACAAAGGGCCACCAACCACCAAAGACCCAAGAGGGAAGACGAAGGGCAGAGTGAAACCATGGCGAAGATTGCCGTCATTCACGGTCCGAACTTGAATTTGCTGGGCACGCGCGAGCCCGAGATTTACGGAACCATGACCCTGACCGACATCGACGACGCGCTGCGGACAGCGGCCGGCGCCGACCACGAGCTGCGTTCGTTCCAGAGCAACCACGAAGGGGCCCTTGTGGACTTCATCCACCAGGCCCGGGAGTGGGCGGATGGCATCCTGATCAACCCGGGCGCCTTCACCCACTACTCCTACGCCCTGCGGGATGCCATCGCCGGGGTGAAGCTGCCCACGGTGGAGGTCCACCTGAGCAACGTCCATGCCCGGGAGCCCTTCCGCCACACGTCGGTCATCGCGCCGGTCTGCGTCGGCCAGATCAGCGGCTTTGGCTGGCGCAGCTACCTGCTGGGCCTGCGTGGCCTGCTGGATCATCTGGCCGACAGAGGGTAAGGGATGGGGGTTAAACGTGGATAGCCGTCCTTGGAAGGTGATGCGGAAGGTGATGCCGGCAGAGACGCCCCGCCCCCAAAGCGCCGGCGGAGTCGGAGGGCGACCCAGCCGCCTGATGCTGGCCCTGGTGACCTGCCTGGCCCTGGGGCTGCTCCTCGCGGCCTGTGGAAGGCGCGGCCAGACCACGCCGACGCCCCCGCCAGTGACCACAGCCGTCGCAGCCGAGAGCCCGAACCCGGCTCCGTCCACGCCCATGGTTACCCCCGCAGGCGAGTCCGCCCCTATCCTGCCCACGCCTACGTCAACCCAGGCGCCCACGCCGGTCAGCGGTCGCCTGGTACTCTGGCACAGTTGGGCCCAGGCAGATGGGGATGCCCTGGCGGCCGCGCTGGAACGCTTCCAGCAGCGCTACCCTGATGTGACGGTGGACACCCTCTTTGTGGCCGATCCGGACTTGCTCCAGAGTTACGGGGAGGCGGTCCAGGCCGGTGGCGGCCCCGACCTGGTGCTGGCCCCCAACTGGTGGCTGGGCCAGATGGTGGCGGCTGGTGTGGTGCAGCCCCTGGACGGCCTGGTGGACGAAGCCGCCCTGCGGGATTACTGGCCCGCGGCCCTGGACAGCCTGCGCTGGCAGGGCCGCCTCTACGGGCTGCCCATCTACATGGAGCTGGTCAGCCTCTACTACAACCGGGCCCTGGTGGATGAGGGCCGGCTGCCCAACACCCTGGACGACCTGCTGGCCCTGGCCCAGGAAGACCCACGCCAGGGCATCGGCCTGTATCTGAGCCTCTACCACCTCTACTGGGGCATCCCGGCCTACGGCGGCCAACTGCTGGACGCCGATGGTCGAGTGGTGCTGGACCAGAACGACGGCGCAGCCCGCTACCTGGCCTGGCTGGTCCAGGCGGACCAGACGCCGGGGAACTTCATCGACCAGGACTACGGCATGCTGCTGGATCGCTTTAAGAAGGAGGAGTATGCCTTCTTCGTGGACGGGCCGTGGAGCCGGGACGAACTCCAGCAGGCCCTGGGCGAGAAGCTGGATGTCACCCTCTTGCCGGCAGGCCCGGTGGCCCCTGCGCAGCCCTGGTTGAACGCCAGCGGCTTCTTCATCAACCCCCAGGCCTCGCCTGAGCAACAGGCGCTGGCGCTCCTGTTTGCGCGGGAAGTATCCGGCCCCCTGGGCGGTCCGTCCATGGCTGGGCTGGCCCGGCGGCTGCCAGCCTTCCGGGGCGCCGAACTGGGTAACGATCCGATCCTGCAGGGCTTCTTCCGCCAGGCTGCCCATGCCCAGGCCCTCCCTGCTGTGCCGGAGATGGAGCAGGTGTGGGCCTATGGCGGGGACATGTTTCTCAAGGTGCTGGCCGGCGGTGCCGATCCAGCGCAGACGGTGGCTGAAACCAGCGCTCTGATCAACGAGGCCAACGGCAAGTAGCTGCCGGGGGCTAACGGTGTACCAGGGGCAGGAAAAGTCGCTCGTCCTGGAGTGGCCCCTGCCCCGGTGCCACCTGGAAATCCGAAGCCAGGACGTTGAGGCCCGTCTCCTCATCCCACACCGCTTCATTGGCGAATCGGATCGAGTAGGCAGGGTTCTGGCGCAGAGACTCATAAGGATCGGGTAGCCACAGGGCAAGCCGATAGGTGCCAGGCACCACATGGGCGGGGATGGCGACGGAGACAGAGAAGAGATGCTCCGCGCCGGGCGTCCATCGCCTGGGGTCCACATCCGGCAGGGGCAATTCATACCACCGCCCCCCTCCCATCAGTACCACGAAGACAGGCCGGGGGTTGTAGGGGGGAGCAAAACCCACGTTGGTCAGCGCCACCTCCAGGGACAGGGCGCTGCCTGGCACAACCGATGGGGCAAAGCGGGCCCTGTTCAGGACCAGGCGATAGCCCAGACGGCGGCGGATGGTCTCCATGCAGCCGCCATCTCTCCAGCCGTCCAACACTTCCTGCCGATAGCCGTTGTTGATGAACGACCAGTGGAGCATTTCCAACTCGGCCAGGGCGTTGGGGCAGTCGGTCCGGGGTGGGTTATACTGACAGGTTTCGCCGCCGATGGGGGTATAGAGCCCTTCCTGCGCGACGAACTCTTTCCAACAGGCGATCTCATCCTGGCCGTCACAATAGGTAGAATGGTGTTTTGGCTCCTGCCCCGTGGTGGATCGATAGGTGGTATCGTCGTCATCCCGCAGGAAACAGTCGTTGTGGTGGCCCACCCGGCTGGCGTCGGTACCGGAGAAGGCCTCGGCACTGGTCAGCGGTCCTCCGTAGAACAGCTCTTTGTAGCGGGGATACCGCAGCTGGAGGGGACGATCTGCCGGCAAGGCGGCCAGAAGCGCATCGACAATGGCCCGCCGGTATTCCAGCGGATGCAGGTACCTGGAGCTATGCCACTCTCCCCAATGGCCCACAAACCCGGCCTGGAGCGCGGCGATGACGTCGGCATTCTCCGCCAGAATGGGCGCCAGCTGCTCGATATGGCGCAGGGCCAGGTCGATGGGGACGTCCGGGTTTGCCTGCGCCGGATCGTCGGTCCAGCCGGGGCCCCAGTTGTAGATAAAGCGAATCACCAGTTTGAGCCCCTTTTGCCGCGCGTCTTGGAAGGCCCCCCGGATGACCGAGAGCCCCTCGGCATCCAGCTCCCGATCCCGATAGTTGTCCAGCCGAAAATAGATCCAGACCAGGGAGTCGGCCGGGTCATCTCGCCTGATGCCGGAGAACTGCTCCGTTCCCTGGTCGGGCCAGATACTCTTCTGGCGCATGAAGCCCCGCTCTGGGTTGGGAAAGTCCTCATCAGATGGGACGAACATCACCTCCCGGGGTGCAGAGGGGGTGGGGGGAGGCACAGTGGGCGCAGCGGTGGGTTCAGGGGATGGGCTGGGCGTTTCCACCGGGGCGGGGGTGGCAGTGGGGGCCGTGGGCGTTACGGTAGGAGCGGATCCATTGCCAACGCAATTGGCGCTACCTGCGTCGGTAAAGGTAGGGGCGTCCTGGGAGACCGTGGCCGGGATGAACTCCCAGTCATAGCGGTCCGGGTGCAGGGTCAGCTTCAGCACGCCCCAGGCCGTGTCGTTGCGCACCTCGCTGTTGGGCTGAATCTCGGAGAACGAGTAGAGGCTTGCGCCGCCCGTCCCCACCACAAACTGGCGGATGCCCCGGGCCGGATCGGCCTGGCCTTCCGGGTCCTGGGGAGCAAAACGTTCGTAGGTATGGTCGTGGCCGCTCAACACCACGTCCGCCCCATACTCGTAAAGGACCTCCCAGAAGGCACGCACGCTCCTGTTGTTGCCATGGCGGCCTGAGCTGAAGCGGGGTTTGTGCCAGTAGGCCAGGGTACAGGTCCTGGGGTTGGCAGCCAGATCGGCGCGCAGCCACTGCACCTGGGGAGAATCGGCGCCACGGTCGATTTCGCTGTTGAGGACGATGATGTGCCAGTCGCCCAGGTCGTAGGAGTAGTAGCCCTTGCAGTCGCTGGTGCAGCCGGCATCCAGCGGCGAGGCCGCCTCGCCGAAGTAGGTGTAATAGCCCGCCGCGCCGGGCACGTGGTAATCATGGTTGCCCGGCGCGGGGCGGGTGCGCCCTTTGTGGCGGCCCCAGCCAGGCCCGTAACACTCCTGAAATTGGGTCAACGTCCCATCAGGATAGGCGTTGTCGCCCAGGGTAAAGACAGTGCCGGCAATCCCATCCAGCAATTGGGCAGTTGCCTCATCCTGGCTCCGGCTGCAGTGGGCAATGTCCCCGGCCCCCACCAGGACCGGAGCCTCGGCCTGGGTGTGGCCGGTACCCGGCCACAGAAGAAAAGCCGCCAAGACCAGGCCCATGAAGAGGCTGCCGGCCCACCAGTCACCAAGCTTGAGCATGTTCAATCTCCTCCATATCGCCGGGGCCCGTAGCCCGTCACGCTAGAGACACATTGTACCTCCCCGGGCCCTTTCCACACAGGGTGACCAATCTACCACTGTCGGGCGTGCAGGCACTGATTCATCTTCTCTTCCCAGTCTGCCTGGGGACAGGCCAATTCAAACATTTGTTTTGCGTCCCGATCGCTTTGGTGTAGAATACACGTCAGGTGAACGGCAGGGCACATGGCAGACACAAAGCAGGGCTTCCAACTTTTTAATCTGGAGACCATGTCCGGCGTGTTTCCAGGCACGCGGACCCGGGTTTTCCAGCGGGTACGCCTGTATCGTCGGGCCGGGTCGCCCCGAGAGCTGCGCTGGTTCCAGCTTTTGTGGTATGAGGCGCCGGCCGCCTGCCTGGTCGCCGAGTATCAACCGGGCGCGCCGGGTGAACCCCGCCCCCTGCTGCGGCTGGCCGGGCCGCCCGGTGAAGAGTTGCTGCCCCGGCTGGAGGCCGCCCTGGCGGCGGCGGGTTGGGCATTGCACAGCTGCGGGAGCTGCGTCCACTGGCGCAGCCGCGGTCAGACCGTGGCCGATGGCCTGCCCCTGGGGCACTGTGGATGGCGGGACGAGCGGCTGGCAGAGGAGCCGATCCCGGCTCTGCTCACGGCCCAGTCCGGCCTTGCGCTGGGCTGTCAGCACTGGCAGGCCCGGGATGCAACATCGTCGGTGCCCCTGGCCGAAGAGAACGAACCCCTGCCGCCCTTGCCCAAAGCGGCCGAACTGGCGAAAGAACAGGAACGCTTCTGGCCCCGGCTGCGTGCCTGGCTGACGGGTGCACGGAAACAGCCGGCTGGAACGCCGGCCTGGCAGGTACGTCTGGTGGAGCGCAGCGGCGTGGGCGCCGGCACAGAGCCCTGCTTCGCCTGTCAAGGCCGGATTGCGAATCTGGGCGCCCTGACCGTGGGAACGGCAGAAGGGGACAAACAGACTTTCAGCGTCTGGCGCTGCCGGCTCTGCCACACCCTGTACCTGAACGATTGGATCGACCGGTGGGAACGGCTGGAGAGCCTGGAAACGGCAGAAACCTACTACCGTATCGCGCCGGCCGAAGCGCTCCAACTCCTCCGGCTCATTGACAGCGTGAGCGGTGGCGAACATCCTGCCCGCCGGGAAGAGCGAGACGACTACCGGCGCCAGATCCTGGCCTTTCTGAGCAGGCTGGAGCCCTTGACCCACCAGGTGAAACAAGGACGGTGACGTTGGATTCCACCACCACGTGCGATACCACCCGCATCGACACAGATCAGACTTACCTCAAGATTGAGAGCCGACCGGCCCGGCTGAACGCCGCGCGCTACACGAGGCTCCCCTTCCCCAACATCGGCCCCGTCCAGGAAGTGGCCTTCGACGTGGGCGTGACAGCCGTCAACGGCCCGGTCACCCTCAACGGACTGGTCTTCAAAGGCTATCATGAACACCAGTTGCTCTTCGAGCAGCGCTGGCCCGCCCGCATCATCCAGGCCCGCACGGGCGAGCAGGACCTGCGCATCCCTGTGGACACCGGGCTGGCCGTCCGGGGGCTCCACTTTTTGATCCACGGCTACGAACCGCTCACCACCATCGAGGTGACCGCGGTGGGCAAGAGCGAGCAGGAAGACGGCCTGGTGACCCAGTCGGTCCTCCAGATCCCCGTGGTCTTCCCGGCCCAGCAGACCGACCTGCACTTTCCCCTGGAAGGGACCTGGTGGGCCATCCAGGCGGCGGACTGGAGCGACCAGCACAAGCTGGAGGTCTTCAGCCAGACCTATGCCATCGATTTTGTGAAGTTGGGGCCGGACAACCAGTTCTTTCGAGGTTCAGGCCTGGCGCTGGAAGACCACTACAGTTGGGATCAACCCGTTTACGCCACCGCCGGCGGCAAGGTGGCCTACATCTGTTACGACATGCCCGACCTGGCGCCGGGCACCCGGCCGGATCCCCGCATGTTCCGGGACGATCCCCGTCGCCTGCTGGGCAACGCGGTGGTCATCAGCCACGGCAACGGGGAGTTCAGCTTCTTCGGCCATCTGCAACAGGCCAGCATCGAGGTGAACGTGGGGCAGGTCATCCGCCGGGGCACCCGCATCGGCCGGGTGGGCAACAGCGGCAATTCACCAGGTCCCCACCTGCACTTTCACCTGATGGAAGGCCCCAACGCCTTCATCGACCAGGGGCTGCCGGTTAAATTCAGCCACTTCTGGGCGGGGGGACAATTCTTCCAGGAGCTGATGACCATTCCCACCCGGATGATCGTCACCGGGCCGGCCCGGCAGGAAACCGGGGACGAGGCTTGAGTCGCCATGGCCGCGCGCAGGTCGACCCCAGAGCAGGACGTCGAATTCTACACCGAGGTCGACGATGAGCTCTACCAGGAGCTGGCGGAGCTAACCGGCCAGCGGGTGGTCCACATCTCGGTCTGGGAAGAGTCGGTACTGGACGCCATCCAACCGACCGATCTGGAGCTGGATGCAGATTCAGCTGGCCAGGCCCATTTTGACCTGGACCTGTACCTGGCCGACGGTGTGTACTTTGAGCTCTACGGCACCCTCTGTTACCCCAGCCTGGAGGAAGAACCCCAGACGGGGCTGGAGGCGGTCTCAACCTGGCTGGCACGTCTGGTCCACGGCGGGCTGTGGCTGGAGGAGGTGGCCGTGGATGAGGAAAACGCCCTGGTATTGGTGCTGGCCCGCCAACACCGGCCGGTTTGTTACCTGGTGGTGGGGGCCTGGCTGCTGGCCGAATGGGAAGAGCTGCCCGCTGAGGCATGAGACTTTAAAAAAAGGGATGGCGCCGCAGAGGTCGCAGCGTTCACCCTCTTTGCCGATTCGATTATCATCCCATCATCCACAGGAGAAGATACGCCATGATTCCCTTAACCGCAGTGAGCGTCTCCAACCGTGAGACCAACCCCTGGCTGGCTTCCGTGTATGCAGGCGTGCTGACGGCCATCGCGGCCTTTGCCACGGTATTACTCTTCCGGGCCGAGATCCCGGTGCTCTACATCCTGGCCTTTCTGTTGATCGGCGCCGGGCCGGTGCTGGGCTATCAGATTGCCACGGGGCAGTTGGGCAGCAACTGGAAGCCCCTCATTGGCGGCATCCTGGGCTTCATCCTGCTGATTCTGGGCTTCATCCTGTGGCCTATCCTGGTGGGCGCCCTGAGCAAGGAGCACTCCATCGGCAAGCTCTTCCTGGGCAGCCTGATCGGGATCATCCTGGGCATCGTGGTGTTCCTGATCGTGGCTTCGGCCATGGGCCAGGACCCGGCCTGGCTGGGCTACGGCTTCACCTTGTTGTGGGCCGTTTGGGGCGGAAGCTGCGGCGCTATCATGACCGCCTGGCGACAGCCGATGTCCTGACCAGTCCCCTGAACCGAGATCGCCTGAAAATCGGGACAGTAGCAGCGGGCGGTTGCCCGCTGTTTTTTTTGGCTGCCCCCCTTGTACAATTCGCCCAAATTGCATGCCCGGCCCCAATTTTATACAATGTGCCCGAAATGTCCGTTTGCTGAATCCCTGCTGCTCCTCCTATAATTCAGAGGATGCCAGCAGATTTAACGTGAACAGCCAGGGCACCCTTCTGGCGAGGGAGGGAACAATGCGGGCATCGCCTGTATCCCAAGGCCAACAGGCGCTTTCCTGGGTGGTTCCAAGGAGGAGGGGCAGGCAACGGCAGAAGAACCTGAGCCCAGGTACCAGCCTGGACCACGAACCGCCACACGCGACACGTTGTGCAATATGTACAAGAACACAGCAACGATTGAAGATATCTATCGCCTGGCTTTACCGCCTGGAACCGAGCTCTTGACGGGCGGGGAATACCTGAACCGCACCGTCAGCTGGGCCTGTAGCCTGCGTCCCAGTCCGCCGGCTTTCCCCAAGCTGGACGGGAACGAGCTTGCCCTCATCGACATGGAGGATCTGCGGCGGCTGGACCCCAACATGCGGCTGGACCGGGTGGTGCGCAGCCTGCAGGATGCCCGCATCGCGGCCGTGGCCGTCCAGGGTGAGTTCCACCGGGCCGCCGTGGACGTGGCCCGGGCCGCCCGCATTCCTCTCTTCCGCCTGCCGGATGATGTGCCCCTCATCCAGGTGGAACGGGCCGTCATTCGCCTGATCGTGGACCGGGCGGGCTACATCGCGCAGCGCTCGGCGGAGCTCCAGCGGGAACTCAACCAGATCGCCCTGGACGGGGGCGGCATGGAGGAGATCGCCCGGCACATTCACCAGTTTCTCCAGCAGCCCATCGTGGTCCTCCGGGAGGATGGCGAGGTGGCAGCCATGGCCGGCCTGGAATCCCTGCCAGAGGGCGAACGCCACGCCGTCACCGGTGCCCTGCCTAACATGATGGCCCTGCGCAGTTGGGCTGTCACCCAGCCCACCCACACCCTGTCCCAGGCAGTGGGCGTGTTGCCCATGCTGGTGCCGGCGGGCGGCAATGGCGGCGAGACAGGGGGCTTCCGGGAAGCAGTGGTGGCGCCCATTTTGGCCAACGAGTCTGTGCGGGGTTTCTGCCTGGTCCTGCGGGGAGAGAACCACAGCCTGGACGTCACCGCGGTGGAGGAGATTGCCGTCCTGCAGGGCGCCGCGGCAGCAGCCCTGGAATGGGCCAAGCAGAATGCCATCGGCATCGCCGAGGAGCGAATGCGGGCGGCTTTCCTGGACGAGCTGCTGGCCGCTGAAATTGCCGACGAGCAGGCGTGGATCCAGCGGGGCGCGTCGCTCAAATTTGACCTCACCCGGCCCCACGTGGCCTGGATGGTGGAGGCCCACAACGTGCCCGACTGGCCCACGCCCCTGCTCCGTTTCGTGGAGAAACAGGGTATCACCGCGCCCTACAGCCGGCGGGAAGAAGGCATCCTGCTCTTCTGGCCCATCGACAATCCCAAGAGCGGCCGGGAGTTGAAGGCTGTGGCCAATGAGTTTGTGAACCAGATCCAGGCCCGCTATCCCAAGGCCAGGCTGGTGATCGGGATCGGGCGCCCCGCTGTGGGACCCGCCCGGTGGCTCCAGAGCCAACAACAGGCCCGGGAAAGCTGGCGCCTGGGGAAGGAATGGAAGGGAGCGCCCGTTACCTACTTTGGGGACCTGGGGCTCTACCAGCTCCTGACCGCCCTGGGCAACAACCCGGAAGCGGCCCGCTTTTTCCGCAAAACCCTGGGCCGCCTCATCCTCCACGACGACAACCGCAATGCCGAGCTGGTGGACACCCTGGAGGCCTTCTTTGAGTGCCACGGCAACCTCAGCCAGACGGCCAACCGGCTGCACATCCACCGCAACACCCTGACCTACCGGCTGGAGCGGATCGCCAACATCACCCAGCTCGACCTGAACGACCCCGACGCCCGCTTTTCGCTCCAGCTGGCCCTCAAGCTGCGACCCCTCATGAAAGGGTGATTGGGGATTGGGTAATCACCCCTCCGGAAGGCGATAGGCCGCGATGACGGCGGTGCGCTCCTGCAGGCCGTCGTGATAGCGGATCAGCCAGGAGGGCAGCCAGGCCACGGCCACCGTCTGGACCTCCACATCGGCCCGGCGAGGCTTAAGTTCTTCCACCTCCACCTGGTCCAGGCTGTTGGCCCATTTGCGGGTGATGGCGTCGCTCTGCTCCTGCAGTTCCTCCTGCAGCTGCTGGATGTCCTGTTCCAGTTCCTGGATCTCTTCGGTCAATTCTTCCACGGCATAGCCGGCCTTCATGGTCATGCGGCGCCGGCTGGCCGCGGTGCTCAGGGCCCGGGTGCTGCGCCGCCCCAGGAAGAAGCCCAGGATGCTTTCGCCGATCCCGATCCACTCGTGTTGGCGTCGAGCTGCCAGATCCGCTTCCTTTTCGCTTTTCTCCCGACGGGCCCGCTCCAGCTTGTCCCGCAGGCGGTCGAGCTGGGTGGCATATTTGGCCTCCAGCCGGTCCACTTCGGCGTCCCGGGCTTCCCGCGCCGCCTGTTGCAGCCGTGCCAGGAAGGCCCGCTGTCGTTCGCCCGGCATCTGGTAGACCTCCAACTCGGGATGAACCTGGATGGGCAGCCGGCTGTTGTAGTAGAGCCAGTCGGAGAGGCTGCGGGCCAGTTGCTTCAACTCCCGGGCACCGTTGATGCTATCCGGCACGGGGGCGAAGAAGGGACCCTGGGCCGGATCCACCTGGCCCGGCGTCCGCAAGAGCTCCCTGGCGGTCAGCGGGAGCACCTCGGCGCTGCCCCAGTCCACCCCCACCGGCCCGGCCCCCGCCGGGGCCAGGAGCAGCTTCTCCTCCTTCACGTCGATCTGGCGCTTGCGATCCAGGAAGCGCACCGAGGCCACCCCCAGCGCGGCCGGCTCGTAGACCAGGGAGATGCCCAGGACTGTGACCGGTCGGGCGACCTCGGCGGTGAGCTGGCGCACCGCGTCCGCGCTGCCCACAGCCAGCGGCAGGTACACCTGGGGGACGTCCGACTCCAAAATGGGCGGCGTGCGGCCAAACCCGGCCGGCACGGCAGCCATCGCCTCTGGCTTCGCTTCGGCCTGGCCGGTGGCCTGACCGGCGGGAACGGGGGCAGATGGCTCCACAGCAGGCCGGGCCGCCGGCGGAGGAGCGGGGCGAGGAGTCAGCGTGGCCCTGCGCGCCTCCATCAGCTGACGCACCTGGGGCCGGGTCAACGGCCCTCGCAGGTAGCTCATGGCCCATCGGGTCTGCATCACCCGCGGCCCATCCCCATGGACGTTGTGTAACAGAAAGATACGGCTGTCCATCCGGTTGATGAGGGTGCTGAAATCGATGTCCTGCCGGCCGCCGACCTCGGCCAGGATGCCCTTGAGGCCAGCCAACAGTCGCTCCTTGTCTCGCTCGGCCTGCAGCTTGCCGATAAACCAGGTGCCCGCGTTGGTCAGGCCCTTGTAGTCGATATCCACCGGGTTTTGGCTGACCAGGACACAGCCCAGCCCGCTGGCCCGGGCCTGTTTCAGGAGGGTCAGGAGGGGCCGTTTGGAAGGCGGTTCGGCGGTGGGCGGGAAGAAGCCGAAGATATCGTCAAAATAGAGCAGCGCCCGCAGGCTGGTGGTGCCGCTCTGCCGTCGCACCCAGGTGGTGACACTTTCCAGCAGCAGCGTCACGAAGAACATGCGCTCGCTGTCGCTCAGGTGGGCCAGGTAGAAGATGCTGTGGCGGGGTTTGCCCTCCTCGGTGAAGAGAAGCCGATCCACATCCAGGGGTTCACCCTGGAGCCAGCTCTGGAAAGCCGGCGCGGCCATCAAGTTGTTGAAGGCCAGGGAGAGCTCAAAGCGCTCCTTTTCGGGGAAGAAGGTGTCCACATCAAAGACACCCAGCCGGCGCACAGGCGGATTCTGGATGGCCAGGATCATCTGGGCCAGGTCCAGGTCCTGATTCTGACGCCAGAAGTGCTCGAAAATGTTGGAGAGCAGAATGGCTTCCCGGCTGCGAACCGGATCCCCCTGCACGCCCACCAGGCCCAGCAACGCGGCCACCGTGCCCTGGATGCGATCCCGGACCAGCTCGGCGTTGGCCTCAAAATCCACCCCCGGGGCCGCCAGGCTGCCCAGGATGTTGACGGGCACGCCGGCGTCGGAGCCGGGGGTGAAGATGGTATAGTCCACCGTCTCCTGCAGGGTCCGGATGCGATCCGGACCGATGCCCCAATCCCGAAGGCCATCCCGCCAGAGCTGGGCCACCTGCTGGGCATAGCTGGCCACGTCCATGTCCTTGCGCCGGGCATCATCCACATTCACCCACGGGGCGAAATCTTCGGGCCGAAGCTCGGGGAACTGGAGCAGGAGGTTGGTGAGGTCCCCTTTGGGATCGATCAGCAGCGCGGGCACCCGATCCAGGCCGGCCTCTTCCAACAGGTCGATACAGAGGCCGGTCTTGCCGCTGCCGGTCATGCCCACGCAAATGGCGTGGGTCGTCAGATCCCGGGCGTCGTAGTTGATGGGCACGTTCAGGCGCTGTCGCCGATCCAGATCATATTCGGCGCCCAGGTAAAAGGTCCCCAGGTGCTCCGGTGGTGCTTGCATGGGCTCTGTCATCCGCCTACTCCTGGGCGAAAAACGGGAGCAACTCATGGCTGTCCAGGATCCGCCGCACCTGGATCAGCCGCCGCTTCTGAAGCTGGCGAGGGAGCCCCCACAGGGCGGCCAGCTGACCTCGCAGCCGGGCCCGGGCCGCCTCCCCCCGGATGTGCCGGAGGGCATCCAGGGCAATGGCCGCCTGGGCGGCGGCCATACGGGGCAGGTGGCGCAGGAGGAGCCCCCGGGGCATATTTTTCACCAGCGTCCAGATGGTGTTACGGCCCACATAGTAGCTGGCCAGCACGTCGCCGCCGGTGGCGCTCAGGTGGTGGTAGACCCGGGCCTGGGGCACAAAGACGGCCCGCCAGCCCAGCAGATGGGCCCGGAAGGCAAAGTCCACATCCTCCAGGTACATCCAGAAGTCCTCGTCGAAGCCGCCCAGGGCCTGCCAGACATCCTTGCGGTAGGCAACGGCTGCACCACAGCCGCTGAAGATGGCCGTCTCGGCATCGTACTGGCCCCGATCCTCTTCCCAGACGCCCCGGTTGCGGGGAATGCCGTCCAACCCCAGCAGGTCACCGGCAGAATGGAGGCGATCCCGCCGGTCGAAGAGGAGCAGCTTGCTGGCAAAGATGGCGGCGTCCGGGTGGGCACAGACGCCCCGCACCAGCTCGGCCAGCCAGGTGGACTCCGGCTCGGTGTCGCTGTTCAACAGCACCAGGATGCGTCCCCGGGCTGCGTCCGCGGCGATGTTACAGGAGCGGACGAAGCCTTCATTGCGGCGGTTGACCAGCACCCGCACGTCGGGATGGTTGGCCTCGATCCAGGCCACCGAATCGTCGCTGCTGGCGTCATCCACCACGATCACCTCAAAATCCCGAAACGTCTGGCGCTCCAACGCGGCCAGGACGGTGGGCAGGAAGCGCATGCCGTTGTAGTTGGGGATGATGACGCTGGCGAAAGGGGCATGGACTGGCTGCAGGGGCGGGTAGGTGCGCTCTGGCCGCAGGGTGAAGTCTTCCGGCGCGGCCCGGAAGGTGTCCAGGTTGAGCGCGATCTGATGGCGCATGACCACCCGATCCTCCTGGCGCAGGGCGCTGTAGGTTTCATCCTGCTGGATGGGATCCGCCTGGCCGGCGGATGGACGCCGCCGGCGGTTCGTTGGGCGGGTCGACTTGGGTTTGCCGTCAGTCTGTGGTTGATCGCTCATGGCGTTGCTTCGCGTGTGCTCCTCGGTTGCAGATTCGGTTCCACCTGCAGGTACGCGGCCAGGGCCTCCTGCCACGGCCGCAGACGGATGCCCAGCGCGGCCGCGGCCTGGTTGACCAGCACCGCGTGGCGGGGGGGCGGGGCCGGGCGGGGCCACTCCTCGGCGGAAATGGGCGTAAAGGGGACCTGTCCCCGTCCACTGCCCTCCAGGACCGCCCGGGCAAATTCCAGGCGGCTGGCGCACCCTTCGTTCACCAGGTGGTAGATGCCATAATGGCCGCTTTCCACCAGCTGCATGGTGGCCTGGGCCACGTCGGGGGCGTAGGTAGGGTTGCCAAACTCGTCGGCGACCAGCCGTAGGGTGCCTCCCTCTCGGGCTGCCCGGTCGGCCGCGGCCGCGATTTTGGTGGGGAAGTTGTTGCCGCCGGGGCCAAAGAGCCACGCCACCCGCACGATGTAGAGCCGTCGCAACAGGCGGCTGGCGGCCACTTCCCCGGCGTGCTTGCTGCGGGCGTAGACGCTGGCCGGCGCGGGCAGGTCATACTCCCGGTAGAAGCGGCCCGGCTCGCCGGCGAAGACCTCGTTGGTGCTGATCTGCACCAGGGTGGCCCCACAGCGCTCGCAGCCCTCGGCCAGGTAGGCCGGCCCCAGGGCATTGGCCGCATAGGCGGCATCCGGCTCGGCTTCGGCCCCATCCACGTGGGTCCAGGCCGCGGCGTTGATGACCAGATCCGGCGCCAGGGCAGCCACCTCCTGGGCCACCTGGGGCCGGGTGATGTCGTGCTCGGGCCGCTGCCACACCGTCACCGTATGGCCGGCCTGCCCGGCAAGCACCGCGTGAAAGGCCCGACCCAACTGTCCCCTACCACCGACGATCAAGATATGCATAACCCGATCCAGATAAATTGATAATTAAAAATTGAAAATTAATAATTGTTAATTCGGAATACGTGACTTGACAAAATCGCTTCAAGCACCCCAATAAAATCAATAATTATCAATTATTAATTTTCAATTATCCATTACTCATTTCCACCCGCATGGCCGGGTCCCGCAGGATAGGGGAGACCAGGGGCACGAACCGGACCGGTCCCAGCCACTGGCGGTGCATCCGTTCCCCTTCCTTGCGCAGGAGCCAGAGGGTCTGTTCATATCGGGCACCCAAGGGGATGACCATGCGGCCGCCATCGGCCAATTGCTCCCACAGGGGGCGGGGCAGGTAGGCCGCAGCAGCGGTAACGATGATGGCGTCGAAGGGGGCGGCCTCCGGCCAGCCGGCCGCGCCGTCCCCCACGGCCAGGTGGGGGCGATAGCCAAGGCGATGGAGCACTTCCCGCGCCCGGGCAGCCAGGGAGGGAAAGCGCTCGATGGAGTAGACCGTTTCCCCCGGAACTCCCTCCGGCGTGGCCGTCAGCTCGCAGAGGATGGCCGTCTGGAAGCCGGAGCCGGTACCGATCTCCAGCACCTTGTGGCCAGGCTGAAGCTGAAGGGCCTGGGTCATCAGGGCCACCACGAAGGGCTGACTGATGGTCTGGCCTTCGCCGATGGGCAACGGTGCATCCCGATCCGCCCATTTGCGCAACGCCGGGTCCACGAATTCCTCCCGGGGCACCCTGGCAAAGGCGGCGCGCACGCGCGGGTCGGTAATTTCGGGCCAATCCCTGGCCCACGGGAAATCGTCCGACGTTGCGTCTGGGTTGGTGCTCATACCTCTGTTTCCCCTCCTGAGCCGGGCCCTGGGGCGGTACACCTGGTACAACCTGGCGTAGTACAACCTGGCGTAAATAACACGGCAGAAATTCGGCGGTACTATCTCTCATGGAAACTCTCATGGAAACCATCGGCTAAGCCGCGGGCCAAAGGCCCGATCGGCTGAGCCGCGGGCCAGAGGCCCGATCGGCGAATTTCTGCCGGCATTTACCAGGGGTGATCCGCCCGGCGGGCAGCCTTCCATGCAGCCCGGCACGACGCCCTGGAACGCCAGGAACCGCGCGCTGTTTCGGCGCCTGGCATCCTGGGGCCGATTGTAACACAAAGAGAGAGCAGCTCGAAACGTCAACCAGGGCAAGGGGTGCCCATCCCCCCAGGGGCCAGGCCCGGCGGGCTCTACCCCTCGTCGGCCTCGTCTTCGGCCAGCGCAGCCAGCAACAGCTCGGGCAGGCAATGCTTGAAGGGGAAAAGATCCACAAAGCCCACGTGGCCGCCCACCGGGTAAATCTGAAGATCCAGCAGGGGGTGGGGGGTCAGGGCCTGGAGGTCGACCACAGGGATGACCGTGTCGTCGGCGGTGGCGATGATGGTGGTGGGCACGGTCAGGCGCTGCAGCAGGGCGTCGTGGACTGTGTAGCGGCGGAAGTAGTCGTCCGCATCCCGGTAGGGCGTGTAGTGGCGCACCAGCCACTCGGTCATCTCCCGCAGCCGGGGCAGTTTCAAGAGGGGGCCGAAGTGGTAACGCTCCGGGAAGAGGCGCTCTTTGGCCAGCAGGGAACGGACCCAGCGCCGGCGGAAATAGAAGCGCACATCCCGATGGGCGTCGATGTTGTCCGAGGCCCGGGCCGGGTTCACCGCCGGGCAGATGGCCACGACCCGGCGCAGGTTGGGGAAGGGGACCGCCCGATGGCGGATGGCCAGGCGCAGGGCAAAGTTGCCGCCCAAAGAGGCGCCCACGATGTAGAAGGGGCGACGGTCCGCCATCTCTGCCACCCGCCCTACCGCCACAGCCACCTCGTCCAGGAGGGTCCCCAGGAAGAGGCCGGGATTCAGCGCGTACGGATCCACGTGGTAGCCGGGCCCGTGATCCCGCAGGTTGAGCCGAAAGACATCATACCCGGCCTGGGCCAGCGCCCGACAGAGGACCAGGTTGTAGGACGAGTGGCTACAACCTTCCCAACCGTGCAGGGTCAGGACCAGCCCCCGGCTGGCTCCCTCCGCCTGGTGGGGCACGTAGTACCCCAGGAGCCGCACCCGTCCTCGGGGATCCATGCCGGTGACATCCCGGCCTGCATCCAGCAGGATCGGCTGCTCCAGCCGCCGGAGCACCGCCACGCTGCGCGGCGTCCACCGGGCCAGCAAGGTCTGGGCCCGGGCCGAACGGACCCACGGATGAGGCCGAAAGGGCCGGAAGGTGGATGGCGATGGGTGGCGAAGTTGCATCATGGCCTCCTTCTTTGCACTGGAGCCCCCATTACGCTACAATGGCAGGATAGTTTGTTTGCTCACCCAGGACGTTCGTCCCTGCCGGTCAGGGCCGAATGCAGGCTCTCCCTGCACACCCGGGCAGGGATGGGACGCTCCAGGGTTGCAGACAGACGTATATCCCATCTGGCTGCGGAGTTCAACCCAGGAATATTCAGATGCTCAAACGCTCAAAGGACATGCACGTAAGCCCCGACTGGTCAACGACTGACGGCGTCGACGCCGTCGCCAATGGGTCTGACACCCCCCCACCCCAGGATGGATTCACCGCCCGGATCGAGGCGCTGTGGGAGCGCATCGAGAACGCCAAGGCGGAGAAAGTTTACTATTACCTGCAACCCATCGACGAAATCGATGGCCCTTGGGTCCAGACGGAAAACCAGCGCAAACTCATGTTTGCCACCTACAGCTACCTGGGCCTGTTGAAACACCCCCGCATTATCCAGGCGGCCCAGGCTGCAGCGGAGAAGTACGGCACCGGCACCCACGGCGTGCGTATCCTGGGTGGTACCCTGGACCTCCACGTGGCCCTGGAGGAGCGCATTGCCCGGTTCGCCGGCCGGGAAGATGCCATCGTCTACAGCAGCGGTTACGTCACCAACCTGGCCACCATCAGCACCCTGGTGGGCCGGGGCGACTGGGTGATCTCGGACCGGTGGAACCATGCCAGCATCGTGGATGGCTGCATCCTGGCCCAGGGCAAGTTCAAGCGCTTCCGCCACAACGACATGGACGACCTGGAGCGGGTCTTGAAACATGCACCCGCCAGTGCCGGTAAACTGGTGGTGGCGGACGCGGTCTTCAGCATGGATGGCGACATTTTCAACCTTCCCGACGCGGTGGCGCTCTGCCGCAAGTATAACGCACGGCTGATGGTGGACGAAGCCCACAGCCTGGGCGTGCTGGGGGCCACGGGCCGGGGCATCGAGGAGCACTTCGACATGCCCGGCGCCGTGGACATCAAAATGGGCACCCTGAGCAAGACCATCCCCGGCATCGGCGGCTACATCGCCGGCGACCGCAAGCTGATCACCTACCTGCGCCACTCGGCCCGGGGTTTCGTCTTCAGCGCGGCCCTACCCCCCCAGGTCACCGCCGCCATCCTGACCGCCTTCGACGTGCTGGAGGAGGAGGGCGTGGCCCTGAACCGCATCCTCCAACGCAACGTGGAGCACTTCATCAGCGGCCTCAAGGCGGCCGGCTTCGACACGGGCATGACCTGCACCCCCATCGTGCCCATCATGGTGCAGACGGAAGAGCGGGCCATGGGCATGACCAAGTACTGCCAGGACCACGGCATCTTCGTCCTGCCGGTGCTGCCACCCGCGGTCCCCGAGGGCACAGCACGGCTGCGGGCCAACGTGACCGCGGCCCACACGCCCGAGGATATCGACTTTGCCCTGGAGGTCTTCGTCCAGGCGGGCAAGCAGGTAGGCGTCATCTGAGCCGGCCATGAAACGCGCGGTCTCCATCAGCCTGGGCAGCAGCCGCCGGGATCATGCCATCGAGACGACCCTGCTGGGGGTGCCCATCCGCCTGGAGCGGGTGGGCTGTGACGGCAACCTGCGCCTGGCCCGGGAGCGCTTCCTGGCCCTGGACGGCCAGGTGGATGCCTTCGGCGTGGGCGGCGCGGACCTGCAGCTCCAGGTGGAGGACCGGGTCTATCCCCTGTATGCGGTGCAAAAGCTGGTGGCCGGCCTGCGCACGCCCGCGGTGGACGGCGGCGGCATCCGCCGGGTGGTGGAGCGTCAGCTGGTCCCCCGCCTGGAAGCCCAGCTGCCCGTGCCCATCCAGCCCCGGCGGGTCCTGATCGGCACGGCCGTGGCCCGCTATGACCTGGCCTGCAGCTTTGAGGCGGCCGGCTACGAGGCCATCTACGGCGACTTCGGCTTTGGCCTGGGCCTGCCCATCCCCATCCGCAGCCTGGCCACCGTCCGTCGGCTGGCCCGGCTGCTCATGCCCATCATGGGGCGTCTCCCCTTCCACTGGCTCTACCCCACGGGCGACAAGCAGGACGAGATCGTGCCCCGCTTCCAGGCCTGGTACCGCTGGGCCACGGTCATCGCCGACGACTTCCACTACCTCAAGAAACATCTGCCTGAACGCCTGGACGGCAAGATCGTGGTCACCAACACCACCACGCCCCAGGACGTGGAGCTGTTGCGCGAGCGGGGCGTGGCCTACCTCTGCACCATCACCCCCCGGCTGGAAGGGCGCACCTTCGGCACCAACGTCATGGAAGCGGCCCTCACCGCCATCGCCGGCCAGGGTCGGCCGTTGACACCCCCGGAATTGCGCGCTATGCTGAGGGAGGAGGACCTGACGCCCACGGTGCTGGCGTTGAATCCGTAAATCACCCCAGCCAGCGGAGGAAAGGCATGGCCATCAAAAACGGGGCCAGAACGGTCATCGAACACGCAGAGATGCTGGTCACCATGGACGCCCAGCGCCGGGAGATCCGGGATGGCGCCGTGGTGATCGAGGAGAACGCCATCGTGTGGGTAGGCCCCACGGCACAACTGCCGCCGGAACTGGTGCGGGAGGATGCCCGCCGTATCCAGGCCCGGGGCCAGATCGTGCTGCCCGGCTTCGTGAACACCCACCACCACTTCTACCAGACCCTTACCCGGGTGATCCCGGCCGCCCAGGACGCAGTCCTCTTCGACTGGCTCAAAACCCTCTACCCCATCTGGGCCGAGCTGCGGCCGGAAGATGTGCGGGTGAGCACCCAGCTGGCCCTGGTAGAGCTGCTCCTGAGCGGCTGCACCACCAGCAGCGATCACCACTACCTTTGGCCCAACGGCAGCCGGCTGGACGACCAGTTCGAAGCGGCCGAGCAGGTGGGCGTCCGCTTCCATGGCGCGCGGGGGAGCATGAGCCTGGGCGAAAGCCAGGGCGGTCTCCCCCCGGACCGGGTCACCGAGGACGAGGAGTCGATCTTACAGGACTGCCGGCGGGTGGTGGAGGCGTACCACGACAGCCGGCGCTTTGCCATGCGCCGGGTGGTCCTGGCGCCCTGCAGCCCCTTCAGCGTCACCGGGGAGCTCATGCGGGAGAGCGCGGCCCTGGCCCGCAGCTTCGGGCCGGAAGCCAACGTCCACCTCCACACCCACCTGGCCGAGACCCTGGACGAGGAGCGCTTCTGCCTGGAGCGCTTCGGCCAGCGGCCGGTGGAGTATGCCGGGGCGCTGGATTGGATGGGCGATGACGTGTGGCATGCCCACTGTGTCCACCTGAACCAGGAGGAAATCGGCCACTTCGCCCGCACCCACACCGGCGTGGCCCACTGCCCCACCAGCAACATGCGCCTGGCCAGCGGCATTGCCCCCGTGCGCGCCCTCTGTGCAGCCGGGGTGCCCGTGGGTCTGGGCGTGGACGGCAGCGCCAGCAACGACAGCAGCCACATGCTGGCCGAAGTACGCCAGACGCTGCTCCTGCAGCGGGTGCTGGGGGATCCCCAGGCCATGACCGCACGCCAGGCCCTGGAGCTGGCCACCCTGGGCGGCGCCGCGGTCCTGGGCCGGGACGACATCGGCGCGCTGGCGCCGGGCATGGCCGCGGACATCATCGCCTTTGACCTCAACGCCCTGGCCTACGCGGGCGGCGCCGTCCACGACCCGGTGGCGGCGCTGGTCTTCTGCCACCCCCAGCCGGTGACCTGGGCCATGGTCAACGGACGCCTGCTGGTGGAGGGGGGCGAGGTGCGCACGGTGGATTTGCCGACCCTGGTGGCTCAACATAACCAGGCCGCGCGGGCGCTGCTGGCCCGGGCGGGCTACGCCTGAGGAGCCCAGCCCCCATGGCCGGCGAAACCTTCGATGTCATCCTCACCCACGAGCACACAGACTTCGACGCGCTGGCGTCCCTGCTCGCGGCGGCGCTGCTCTTTCCAGAGGCGCTGCCGGTGTTGCCCCGCCAGCTCAACCGCAACGTGCGGGATTTTCTGGCCCTCCACAAGAACCACCTGCCCTTCCTCACCGACCGGGAGCTGCCCCGGGGCCGGGTGCGGCGAGCCATTTTGGTGGACACCCAGTCGGCCAACTGGGTCAAGGGGATGGATGAAAACGTAGAGCTCTTCATCATCGATCACCACCCGGCGGATGGCGACCAGAGCCGGGCCAGCCGCTTCTGGTTCGAGCCGGTGGGCGCCAACACCACCATCCTGGTGGAGAAGCTCATGGAACAGGGGCAAGATCTGACCCCGGTCCAGGCCACCCTGCTGGCCCTGGGCATCCACGAGGACACGGGCAGCCTCACCTATTCGTCCACCACCCACCGGGACGCGCGCTGTCTGGCCTGGCTGCTGCAGCCCGAACATCACGTAAACCTGGAGGTGGTGGCCCAGTTCCTCCACCACCCCCTGAGCGAGGCCCAGCGGGCCCTGCTGGAACAGCTCATCGCCCACAGCGAATTCCTGGAAGTGGCCGGCCACACCATCGTCATCGCCCAGGCCACCGCGCCGGAGTTCAAGGAGGAGATCAGCGCGCTGGCCAGTCGCCTGCGGGATTTCCACGAGACCGATGCGGTTTTCCTGGTCATCGACCTGGGCGACATCGTCCAGGTGGTGGCCCGCAGCACCACCGACGAGATCGACGTGGGCAAGGTGGCCGAGGGATTGGGCGGCGGCGGACATACCCGCGCGGCCGCGGCGCCGGTCCACGGCCCGGGCGTGAACACCCAGACGGTGCGCGACCGCATCGTGGCCCTGGTGGAGCAACACAGCCGCTCGGCCTTGACGGTGGGGGACATCATGAGCGCGGGCCGCCCCCAGATCCTGCGCCCCCACATGACCATCCAAGAGGCCCTGGAACTCATGCAGCGGTACGGCCACGAAGGCTTCCCCGTGGTGGAAGAGCTGCCCGACGGCCGAGAGGTGCTGCTGGGCGTCCTCACCCGGCGGGAGGCGGACCGGGCCGTCAGCCACAGGTTGGGCAACGAGCCGGTCACCCGCTTCATGCGAGCCGGCCAGGTGACCGTGCGCCCCGACGACGCCGTCTCCACCCTGCGGCGGCGGATGATCGAGAGCAACTGGGGCCAGATCCCGGTGGTGGACGACCAGGGCCACATCATCGGCATCGTCACCCGCACCGACCTGATCAAGCTCTGGGACGAGAAGGCCCTGCCCCGGCGCCATGCCGAGGAAATTGCTGCCCGGCTCCAGTCCAGCCTGACGCCGGTACAACACCACCTGCTGGCGCTGATCGGCGATGAGGTGGACCAGATGGGCTACACCGTCTACGTGGTAGGCGGCTTTGTGCGGGATCTGCTCCTGGGCACCCGGCAGGCAGGGAGCCTGGCCCTGGACATGGACATCGTCATCGAGGGCAATGCCATCGAGTTCGCCCAGCGCATGCAGCGCCTCTACGGCGGGCGGGTAGTGCCCCATCGCCGCTTTGGCACGGCCAAGTGGCTGCTGGACGACCCGGATCACCCGGTGGACCGGGAAAAGCTGCTGGCCGGGCTAGAGGCAACGGAGAAAGAGGCGGCGGACCTGCCCCCGCACCTGGATTTCGTCACGGCCCGGACGGAGTTTTACACCGAGCCTACCGCCCTGCCTACGGTGGAGCGCAGCAGCATCAAGCTGGACCTCCACCGCCGGGACTTCACCATCAACACCCTGGCCGTCTGCCTGAACCCGGAACGGTGGGGGGAATTGCTGGACTTCTACGGCGGCCTGAACGACCTCAACGCGGGCATCATCCGGGTGCTCCACAGCCTCAGCTTCGTGGACGATCCCACCCGCATCCTGCGGGCCGTGCGCTACGAGCAGCGCTTCCGCTTCCGCATCGAGCCCCGCACCCTGGAGCTGCTTCAAGATGCCCTGGAGCTGCTGGATCGGGTGTCGCCGGCCCGGCTGCGCCATGAATTTGAACGCATCCTCCAGGAAGAGGAGCCAGAGCGCACCCTGGCCCGGCTGGCAGAGCTGGGCGTGTTGGCCCGCATTCACCCCGAGCTGGAGGTGGACGAATGGCTGGCCGACCGCTTCGCCCGCCTGCGGGCTGCCCTGGCCGCCCCGCCCGAAGACCCGGAGAGCGACCCGGCCCTCCGGGAAGAGGCCATCGAGCGCCTCTACTGGGGGCTGCTGGTCTTCCGGCTCACGCCCAAGGCCAACCAGGCCCTCTTCCGCCGCCTGGGCCTGCGGGGAGAGACCCAGCGGCTGGTCCAGGGGCTGATGACCTTCCGGGCGCACCTGGAGGAGCTGGACACGCCCGGGTTGCCGGCCAGCCGGGCGGTGGCCATCCTGGATGAGGTGCGGCCGGCAGCTGTGGCCCTGGCGGCCATCGCCTGCGCCGACCGGCCCCAGATCCAGCAGGTGTACCGCCAGTATCGAGACGTCTGGCGCCATGTCCAGCCCGAGCTGGACGGCAATGACCTGATCGCCCTGGGGCTGCCCCGGGGCCCCCTGTACCGGCGCATCCTGACGGCCCTGCGGGCAGCCCGCCTGGATGGCAAGATCCAGAGCCGGGAAGAGGAGGTGGAGATGGCCCTGGCCCTCGCGGCGGAGGCAGGCGCGGACAAGGTCCAGCGCACCGCCAGGAGCCGGGCCCAGGAGCATGGGCAGGCCGGGAAGGGGATCTGACATGGGGATGCAGGCGGGAGACACGGTGCTGGTGACCGGCGCCACCGGCTACATCGGCGGGCGCCTGGCGGAACGGCTGGTGACCGAAGAGGGGGTGCACGTCCGTGGGCTGGTGCGCAACCCGGCCAAGGCCGCTGAGCTGGCCCGGCGGGGCATCGAGGTGGTCCCCGGCGACATCACCGATCCGGCCTCCCTGCAGGGAGCCATGGCGGGCTGTCAGGTGGTCTTCCACGCGGCGGCCTGGGTGAGCGAAGCCGGCAGCCGGGACGAGGTTTGGGCCGTCAACGTTCAGGGCACCCAGAACGTGGTAGACGCCGCCCTGGCTGCGGGCGTTCAGCGGCTGGTCCATGTCAGCTCCTGTGCGGTCTACGGTTCCCTGCAGCAGTTCGACATCGACGAAGAAACGCCGCCCCGGCGCACCGGCAACCTCTATGCGGACTCCAAAGTGGAGGCAGAGGAGGTGGTCTTCCGGGCGTGGCAGGAGCAGGGTCTGGCGGTGGTGGTGGCCAGGCCTTCCCAGGTGTACGGGCTGGGTTCGCCCCAGTTCACTTTACGCCCGCTGGAGGCTATCCGCAGCGGGAAGATGCTCCTCATCGACGGGGGCCGACACCTGTGCAAGCCCATCTACATCGACAACCTGGTGGACGGCCTCATCTGCTGTGCAAAGGTGGAGGCCGCCGTAGGCCAGGCCTTCAACTTCACCGATGGCCCGCCCGTCCCCTGGCGGGAATTTTTCGGTGCCTATGCCCGCATGCTGGGCGTGGAGCGGCTCCCTGCCGCCCCCTATCCGGTGGCCTGGCTGGCTGCGGCCCTTTTTGAGCTTCAGGCGGCCGTGCGGGGACGGAAGGCCAGCCTGAACCGGCGGGTGGTCAAGGCGCTGCGCAGCAACAACAGCTTCAGCAACCGCAAAGCCCGCACGGTGTTGGGCTGGGAGCCCAGGGTGGATCTGGCCGAGGGCATGCGCCGGACCGAAGCCTGGCTGCGGGCCAATGGCTATCTGGAGAAGAAGCGGCCGTAGGTTCCATTTCCATACGGGACGCCTTCGTGCGGTATGGAAACCGCATCTACCCGCCTGATGCCCCTTCCTGATTCGCACCCAAGATCTGGGATGTACCCAATCCCGGGGGGTGATTTTGTCCGGTCCTCCCCTTTTGTTACAATAGGCCTGTACTGGGTAATCCGCCGTTGCCAGTGCAACGGCAGCCGTCAACAGGGATGCAGACGTGGACCTGGCCTTCTGGCGTGACATTTCGCTCATCTGGTTGTCGTTGATCTGCTTCGTGGCCCTGGTGATCCCCCTCGGGATCGCCTATTTCGCGGTCAAGGGCATCAACGCCCTGTCTGCTCGAGTGCCCCCGCTTCTTCACCAGGCCCAAGAAATCAGCCATACCGTTCGAACCCGGACAGAGAGCGCCAGCCTGCAGGTGGCGACGCCTGTGATCCGCACTCGCCGCCAGGCGACACGGCTCACCACGGCCCTCCGCGCCCTCTGGCCACGATCCCCGCGTGACCTTTCTGCCAAGGAGACAATCCATGAGCCATAAGACCCGAGCTTTGCTGATCGGCATGGTCGCCGGCGCGCTCCTGGGTGCCGCCTTCGCCTGGGTTGCCAGCGACGATGTCGATCAAAATGGAGAAGAAAGCCCCCTGGCCCATCTGGGTCCTGCTGATTATTTCCAGCTGGGCATCAGCATTTTGACCCTGGCGCGCCAGTTTGGCGGCATGCTCAAACGAGTTTAATGGGCGCTCATCTTCCCCAAGGGCGCGCACCTGGCCAGCTGGCAATCAGCGGTGAACTCGGTCAGGCAGCGTCCATGCCGGGCAGATGAGCCATCGAGGGAGAGAAAGGCAGAGGTGATCCATCGTGTCTACCCGACTTGGTACCCCCGAACGTCCCCTGTACGTGGCCATCATCGGTGCGGGGCCTTCGGGCTTCTATGCAGCCGGGGCCTTGTTCAAAGAGGATATTGTCGTCCACGTGGACATGTTCGAGCGGCTGCCCGCGCCCCACGGCCTGGTCCGCTATGGCGTGGCGCCGGATCACCAGAACATCAAGGCCGTGTCCAAGGTATATGACCGCACGGCCAAGGAGCCGGGCTTCCGCTTCTTCGGCAATGTGGAGTTCGGCCGGGACATCACCCACGACGAGCTGCGCCGCCACTACGACGCCATCATCTACGCCGTGGGTGCCCAGACCGACCGACGGCTGAACATTCCCGGCGAAGATCTGCCCAACAGCATGTCGGCCACCGAGTTTGTGGCCTGGTACAACGGCCACCCCTACTTTGCCGACCTGGCCCCGGACCTGAGCGTGGAGAGTGCCGTGGTGGTGGGTGCCGGCAACGTGGCCATGGACGTGGCCCGCATCCTGGCCAAGTCCGCCGACGAGCTGCGCCACACGGACATCGCCGACCATGCCCTGGCTGCCCTGGCCGAGAGCCAGATCAAGGAGATCCACATCCTGGCCCGCCGTGGTCCGGCCCAGGTGAAGTTCACCAATGCCGAGATCCGGGAATTTGGCCACCTGGAAAACGCGGATCCCATCGTCTTTGAGCGGGAGCTGAAGCTAGACCCGGCCAGCAGCGCCTCCATCAAGGATGACACCGCAGCCCAGAAGAACATCGACTACCTGCGCGCCTATGCCGAGATCGGCGCCACGGGCAAACCCCGGCGGGTCTACTTTCGCTTCCTCCTTTCGCCGGTGGAAATCATCGGCGAGGATGGGCGGATCGTGGCTGTGCGGGCAGAAAAGAACCAGCTTCGCCCCACCCTGACCGGCTACATCAATGCCTATGGCACAGGCGAGTATGAGGAGATTCCGGCCGGTCTGGTGCTGCGCGCCGTGGGGTACAAGGGCATTCCCCTGCCCGGCGTCCCCTACGACCCTCGCACAGGTGTGATCCCCAACGATGTGGGGCGGGTCATGAACCCGGAGACCGACAAGTTGGTGCCTGGGGAGTATGTGGTGGGCTGGGCCAAGCGGGGTCCTACGGGCGTCATCGGCACCAACAAGCCCGACGCGGTGGAGACGGTGAACAGCCTGCTGGAGGATCTGCAGGCCGGCAAGCTGCCCCCTGCACCGGAGCCAGACCCTGATCGGGTTGTGGCGCTCCTGGAGGAGCGGGGGGTGCCCTACGTGTCCATCGACGACTGGTGGAAACTGAACGAACTGGAGATCCAGGCCGGCAAGGAACAGGGGCGGCCCCGGGTCAAGTTCGTTCACATCGACGAGATGCTGGAGATCCTGGGCAAGCGGGTCGCCCGGACCGCCCAGGACACGCCCTGAGGATGGCGCACAGTTACCACGACAGCCAGTAAAAACCAGGGCCGCCGGTTGGTGCCGGCGGCCTTTTTCTGTTCAGGATGGGCCAGACTCCTCCGCGGCCAGTTCGGCGGCCACATGCCGCACCACCTTTTCCAGCAGGTGAAGGGGCTGGGCGCCAGAAACCAGATATTTCTCCGCAAAGACCAGGGCCGGCACGGCAGTGAGTCCATAGGCCTGGGCCTGGGCGATGTCCTCATCCACAGCCTGCTGGTAAACGGGATCTGTCAACGCCTGGAGGAAGGCCGTGGCATCCAGGCCCACCTCCCGGGCCAGCTCCGTCAATACGTCCGGCTGGCCAATGTCCTGGGCCTCTTGCCAGTAGGCGCGCATGACCCGGTCGTGATAGGCGGCGCCTTTGCCCTGGGATTCGGCGTATTTGTGGCCGATCAGGGCAGGGCGGCTGTCAATGCCGAACGGCCCCGGGTTCATCTCCAGCCCGTACTGCTCCCGGGCGATGGCGTAGAGACGAGGTCGGGATTCCTCAATCCGCGCCCGATAGTCGGGTGAAATGGGGGTACCGGCCGGGCGCAATTCAAAGGCGCGCCAGCGGACGGTGACCGGGTGTCGTGCTTCGAGCTGCTCCAAACTGGAGGCCACGAGAAAGCACCACGGTCACGCAAAGTCGGACCAGACGTCGATACGGATTCGCTCTTGGGACATAACAAACTCCATGAAATGCGGCCTGCTGACCTGCGGGAGATCCCTTCTGGAGGCCGGGTCAGCCGCTTCACAGCCGCACCAAGACCGGCAGGGAACTGACAGGATTGTACGGTGGAACCCTGTCTCCTGTCAATCCAGGGGCCGGTTAGGTCTGGCGACAGGGGCGCAGGGCGGGTCTCTGGCCCGCCGAACGTGGCCGAATCCACCATCCGGGGTTCCACCGCGACCCACACCACGACGGAGGCTTCCACACCTGCCTGGGCGCTGGTTTTTGGTCCCATCCCGACCAACAGGAACAGCAGCCCCCAAACAAAATCACCAGACTGCCGGGGATTCGCTGGTTGGCCATGATCTCCGTTGGTCCAGGGACAGCCGATGGAGCCGATGGAAAGGGGGCGATGAACAGAATGGCCCGATCCTGAAACGGATCGGGCCACCGAATGCAATGGGCCATCGCCCGGCTCAGATGAAGCCCTGCTGGCGCCACTTCTCGAAGATGGGAACGATCTCCCCTTCTGCCCACGCCACCGCCTCTTCGGGCGTCATTTCCCCCCGGGCGGCCAGGGCAAACATGTTGGGAATGATGAAGGTGTCGAAGACCTCGCCGATGGCCGGGCTGGCCACCCCCGGATAGCCCACGTTGGTCGCCCAATCCTGGGCGGTGGCCAGGATGGCGTATTTGTCCGGCGGATCGGCCTTGGGATCTTCGGCCACCAGGTCGGCCAGGTCGGGCACAGTTTCCGGGAAGGAGGGGAAGTTGTAGAACTCGCTCTTGATGAAGGCCGTCCGATAGTCGGCGGTCAGGTCCAACAGGAACTTCTTGGCGCCCTCCACATTCTCGCTGAAGTTCCAGATGGCGTAGACGCCCATCACGTGCTCCAGGCCGATGCGCCGCACCGGACCGGCAGGGGCCGACCAGAGGCCGATGTTGCGGGCCAGCTCCGGGTCGTCCTTTTCGGCCGTGCGCAGGGCGGAGATGGCGTTGAGGATGAGGGAGCCCCGGCCGCTGAGGAGGAAGCGGTTGTTGGAGGAGGCATCCCACGCCAGGACCTCGGGTTCCATGGCCTCCTGGAAGAGGGCCACGCCCATCTTCACCGCCTCCACCGTCTCCGGCGAGTTGATGACCACGTTGGCGTCCTCATCCTGGACGGACGAGCCGTAGGAATACATCAGGGCGCGCAGGGCCATGTTGGAGTCGATGTCTGGCGAAATGCCGATGCCCAGGGGGTGGCCCATCTCTTTCAACTTGCGGCCCACCCGCAGGATATCCTCCCAGGTGTCCGGCGTGGAACCGGGCTCGGCCTGCTCCCACAGGTCGGTGCGCCAGTGGATGGGATCCGGTACCCAGTTGTCTGAAAAGCCGAACCATTTGTTGGTCTTGGGGTTGTAGGTGCTGGCCCGGGCCAGGGGATGCATCTGGCCGAAGCGGTTCTCCGCCTCCTCGATCACATCGGCGTGGTCGATCACTTCTGGCTCGAAGGCAGAGGGCGGGCTGATGAAACCGAAGAGGTCGTGCCCGCTCTGGGCGGCCACCTCGGCCGAAGCGCGCGCCAGCAGCTCCGAGAAGGCGATGTGATCCACGATCACCTCGGTGTTGTTCTCCGCGCCCCACTGCTTGGTGAATTCGCCGTCGAACCACTCATCATAGGCCGGCACGAAGTGGCTCCACTGGATGATCTTCAGCGTGGTGGGCGCCGCGGCAGCCGGCGCAGATTCGGCCGCGCTGCCCGCCTCCCCGGCCGGGGGCGTAGCCACCGGCGCACAGGCAGCCAACCCGGTGACGGCCAGCCCTGCTCCTACTCCTCTCAGAAAGTCCCGTCTCGAAATGCGTCTGCGTTGGCGGTCCATGGATATTCTCCTTTCGAAATCATCGAAAAACCCATGCTCCTGGAGAAACGAAAACCGATGGACAGAGAACCAGGCCGGGTTTGCCCCGGGGGACGCGCCCCTACTTCAGCGCGCCGCCGGTGATGCCGGCGATGAAACGGTCTAGAAAAGCGTTGTAGATCAGGGCGATGAAGACGCTGGGCAACAGGGCCGCGGCCATCAGCGAGCCCCAGTAGAAGACATCGCCCCGGATCAGGTCCGTGGGCACCCCAACGCTGATGGTCTTGTGGGCCGAGGATGAGATGAAGGTCAGGGCGTAGACGAACTCCTGGGTGGAGAGGGTGAAGGCGAAGATCACCGTGGTGAGGATACCCGAGATGGAAATGGGAAAGATGATGCGGACCAGCGCCCCCAGGCGGCTGCAACCGTCCACCAGCGCGGCATCCTCCAACTCCAGGGGAATGGATTTGAAGAAACCCATCATCAACCAGGTGCAGAAGGGCACGGTAAAGGAGGGATAGACCAAAACCAGCGACCAGAGGGAATCCTGCAGCCCCAGCAGGCTGATGACCCGGGAGAGGGGAATGAAGAGCAGGGTGGGCGGAATCAGGTAGGCCAGGAAGATCATGATGGCCAGGCGTTCCCCCCAGCGGCCGATGAGGCGGGCCAGGCTGTAGCCCGCAGGCACGGCCAGCACTACGGTGATGAGCACCACAATGATCCCCACCAGGCTGGTGTTCCCCAACCAGCGCACGTAAGGCGTGTTGAAAAAGAGCAGCCGGATGTGATCCAGGGTCGGTGGCTCGTTGAACAGGAATGGGTTGTTGGTTGGGTTATAGAGATCCCGGTTGGCCTTGAACGCGGTGATGACCATCCAGAAGAAGGGGAAGGCCGACAGCAGCGCAAAGCCGATGGCAATGCCATAGACCAGCAGGCGGGTGGCAAGCTTGCGGTTGAGGCTCATGTCACACTCCCACGTCAGTCCGACTGGCCAGCCGCAACATGAAGATGCTGGCGATCAAAAGCACCGGGAACAGGAACAGGGAAATGGCAGCGCCCTGGCCCAGATCGTTGGAGATGATACCGATCTGGAAGGCCCAGGAAGCCAGCACATGGGTGGCGTTGACCGGCGGCCCGCCCCGGGTGAGCACGTAGACCACGCCCATATCCGTGAAGGTGAAGACCACGCCGAAGAGCAGGGCCACACTCATGATGGGCAGCATGAGGGGGATCAGGATGTGGACCAGCCGGGTCCAGAAATTGGCACCGTCCACCGCCGCCGCGTCCATCACATCCTGGGGAATGGAGGTCATCCCCGCCAGCAGGATCACGGTGGCAAAGGGCAGCATCCGCCAGACGTGGACGAAGATCACCGCGGCCATGGCCAAATGCGGTTCGCCCAGCCACTGGGGAAAGTCGTAAGGCCCGATGATGTGGAGGGCCCGCAGCAGCCAGTTGACCACGCTGTACTGGGAGTCAAACATCCACTTCCAGCCGATGGTGCTGAGCGCGATGGGCGCGGCCCAGGGCAACAGGATCAAAAAACGCAACAGATTCCGCCCGCGGAACTGATTGGCCAGGGCCAGGGCCAGGATCTTGGCCAGCACCAACACCAACACCTGGGAGATGATGGTGAAGATGAACGTATTGGCCAGCGAGCGGCGAAACAGGGAACTCTGCAGGATGTCGATGTAGTTTTGCAGGCCCACGAAGCTGTAGTCAAAACGGCCGGCGATGGTGGTGTTGAGGCTGAGGTAGATGGCGTAAAAGAAAGGGACGCCGGTTAAGAGAAACACGAAGAGGACGGCCGGCGCCAGCATCAGGATGCCCAGCAGCCGTTCACTATCCACCACATGCCTGAAATCGAACCGTCGGACTTGAGGTTTGGGTGCGACCGCTTCCAAGGTTTCTTCCTTTCCTCCCCCCTGAGTCCACTGCAGAAACCACGGACTTCACCACTTTCTTTACACTTGGGTTCAGCCACAGATTCCATAGAAAACACGGATTACACAGATCGAGCTGGATAAAAATCTGTGTTCATCTGTGGGCTCTGTGATCGAATTCAATCTGCAAAGGTGGTGACAGATTTCGCCAGATTTCTCGCTGGGAGTCCTCTGCGCCTGCTGCGTTTCTGCGGTAAAAGAACGCCTTTTGCAGGGGAATCAAAAAAGAAAAACACCGACAACCAAGATGCAACCACCAGATACGACCAATGTGAGGGAATGGAACCGGGCCTGAAGCCAGAACCTGACCGGCAGACAGGAACCCACGTGGGGAAGATGTAGGAGGGCAGTCAGTTGGTTCCTGCCAGGACACCGTTGAAGACGGTGTCAGGGAGCCACAAGTCAGCACCCCCTCCAGGATTCGAACCTGGGACCCACAGATTAGAAGTCTGTTGCTCTATCCACTGAGCTAAGGGGGCAGGACGACACCTTTCAGCGCGATTGTAGCCAACATCCCGGCGAAAGTCAAAAAACAGCCGTTTTACCCTGGACACCGCCCCTGCCCACAGCGACCTGACCTTGCCAACATCTGCCGCTCCGGGTATACTGGCCCTGCAAAACCAGGATCGACAGCCGTTTGAAGAACACGAGAGAGCGCCTCCCAAAAGCCACCGGCCTGGGAGGCCGCCGAAGGTGCAAGCGCCATTCGCCACCCGAGGGATGGCGTGACTCTCTCAGGCAAAAGGATCGTGTTCGGACGGAACTCTGGAGAGAGCTCGCTGCAGGCGAGTCGCCGACGGGGATGAAACTCTCAGGCGCCAGGACAGAGTGGACACCGGGTAACTTCCTGGTATCCACTCTTTTTGATTGGCGCCTGGATGAAACAGCGCCTGTCTGGCCTGGACAGGGCCACCCACAGAAAGGACGACGGCATGCAACGAACCCGCCTCTACGCAACCCACGTGGCCATGGGCGCCCGCATGGTGGACTTCGCGGGCTGGGAACTGCCGGTTCAATACCCTTCCGGCCCCACAGCCGAACACCACGCAGTCCGCAACGCAGCCGGCCTCTTCGACATCGACCACATGGGCCAGTTCGAGCTGCGGGGACCCGACGCCGAAGCCTTCCTCCAGCTGGTCCAGGTCTACGATGTAGCCGCCATGCAGCCCTACGACGCCCATTACAGCCTGCTCACCTATGCCGACGGCACCATCGTGGACGACATCTTCCTCTACCGCCTCCCGGAACGCTGGCTGGTGGTGGTCAACGCGGCCAACCGGGCCAAAGACCTGGCCTGGCTCCAGGCCCACCTGAACGGCTTCCAGGTCACCCTGGACGACATTTCGGACACCACCTACATGCTGGCCCTGCAGGGGCCCAAAGCCGAAGCCATCCTTCAACGGTTGACCCCCGCGGACCTGGCCTCCATGCCCGCACGCACGGCCCGGGAAACCACCCTGGACGGCGTCCCGGTGCTCTTGGGGCGCACCGGCTACACGGGCGAAGACGGCTTCGAGATCTACGCACCCGACGCCCAGGCAGAACACCTCTGGCAGCGCATCCTGGAAGCCGGTGCCGACGATGGCCTCCTGGCCTGCGGCCTGGCCGCCCGGGACAGCCTCCGCTTCGAGGCCTGCCTCCCCCTCTACGGCCATGAAATCGACGCCGCCACCAATCCCCTGGAAGCCCGGCTGGGCTGGGTCATCGACTGGGGCCACGACTTCATCGGCCGGGAGGCCCTGCTGAAAGTCCGGCTGGAAGAGCCCCAGCGGCTGCTGATCGGCTTCGAAATGCTAGACCGGGCCGTCCCCCGCCAGGGATACCCCATCGCGGTGGATGGGGAGGTGGTGGGCCACGTGACCACCGGCATGAAAAGCCCAACCCTGGACAAATTCCTGGGGCTGGGGTACGTGCCCCGACAGCACAGCAAACTTGGCACCGAGCTGGAGATCCTGGTGCGGGGCACCCCTCGCCGGGCCCGGGTGGTCAGGCGCCCCTTCTACAAGCCCCGCTACAAGGGGTAAACGACGCCGCAAAGAAACGCCCCGCCAGGGCGGCACCGAACCCAACGCTTTCAGGTCACAATCCATTGCATGCACCATGACAGGAGACGAAACCATGGCGGACTACCAACTGGACAGCAACGCCAAGTACGCTCGGACCCACGAATGGGTTCGCATCGAAGATGGGCTCGCGGTGGTGGGCATCAGCGACGCAGCCCAGGACATGCTCAGCGACGTGGTCTATGTGGAGCTGCCCCAGGAAGGGGACGAGGTGGAAGCGGGCCAGGAGGTGGCCGTGGTGGAATCGGTCAAGGCCGCCGAGGATGTGATCGCGCCGGTCAGCGGCAAGGTGGTTGCGGTCAACCGCGCCCTGGAGGATAAACCGGAGCTGGTCAACGAGCAGCCCTACCAGGCCTGGTTCTTCAAGCTGGAGCCCACAGCCGCGTTGGAAGAGGAGCTGGCACAGCTCATGTCGCCCGAGGAATACGACCGCTTCGTCGACGAAGAGTCCCATTGAGGCGTTGTTCCCATCCGTTCAGTCGATATCTGGTCCTGCTGGCCCTTCTGGCCGGGCTCACGGCCGGCTGTCGCGCCCTGCCCCTGGAGATCCCCCTGCCCGACTTTCTGGCACGCCAGGAAGCAGCCCAGGAGGAGCCGATCCAGCTGCGTTGGGGAGGGGGGGCCACATCTCCAGGAGAGCGGGAACTGATTCAGGCACAGCTGGCCCGGTTCCAGGCCACAGAGGAGCGCATTACTGTGGAGGCCCGGTGGACAGACAACCTGGCCGAGACCCTGCCGGGTGCCCAGGCCACGGGCGAGGCGCCCGACGTTTTTCTGGCCACCGGCAACCTGCTCCCCCAACTGGTGGCCGACCAGGCCCTGGTGATCCTCCCCAACGACTGGATTCCAGCCGCCGACCTGTACCCGGGCCTGGAAGGGGCCTGGCTGCAGCGGGGCACGACGGCCTGCCTGCCCCGGGATCTTGCCACCCTGGCCCTGGTGTACAACCGGGAGCGCTTTGACAGCGCCGGGTTGACCTACCCGGACAGTAGCTGGGGCTGGCAGGAGCTCTACAACGCGGCCGCCGCCCTGACGGATGCCAACAACGGCCTGTACGGCCTGGTGCTGGCTGCCGATATCAGCCGCTGGCTGCCCTTCGTCTACCAGGCAGGAGGCCGTCTGCTCAGCGCCGACGGCCAGACCCTGGCCCTCCACAGCCCGGAGGCCCTGACGGCCACTGAGTTTTTCCTCTCCCTCTTCCAGGAGGGGCTGGCAGTGACTCCCGACCAACTGGACAGCACCTGGAACGGTGAAGGCTTTGGCCGGGGACGGGCCGCCATGACCCTTGAAGCGAACTGGATCGTCTCCTACCTGGCTGCGGAGTTCCCAGAGCTGCGCTATGGGGTGGCTGAACTGCCGGCGGGGCCGGCGGGACGGGCTACCCTGGCCTTCACCACCTGCTACGCCGTGGCCGCGTCCAGCCCCCACCGGAACGAGGCCGTGGCCCTGGCCGATTTCCTGAGCCAGCCCGGACATCTGGCCGAATGGGCAGAACACACCCTGCACCTACCCGGCCGGCGGACCCTCCTGCCCAGCTGGCGGGCCGCTCACCCCGACCTGGATGCCTTTGCCCGAGGAGTTGACTACGGGCAGCTCTGGCAATTGCCGTCCCCCCTCCAGGGGCTGATCCCCCTGGCCAACAGCGACCTGCAGGCCGCCATGGACGGCGACCTGACCGCGCAGGAGTTCCTGGACCAGCTGAACGCCCGGGGGCAGCGCGCCCTGGGCACAGGCCCCTGACAGGGCGTCCCCGACCATCCCTCCGACGCGGTGGAACGCCGATGAAACCGCAGGAGCGCCGGGAACGTGCAAAGCTCCCCAATAAAAAAGGCCCCGGCGCCAAACCGGGACCTTGAAGAGGCCACCCCGACGGGCACACCAGCGCCCGTCGCTCCAGATAACTGATGCCGAGCCTACCGCACCACCACCGGCAGATAGAGCGCAGTGCTCACATCCAGCAGGAATTCCGAAGCGATGGTCACCTCATCCAGGATGATCACCTGGGCATTGGCCTCCCCGTTCCGTTCTGACCAGATGCGATAGGTGCCGGGTTCCAGGTTGCGAAAGACAAACTGGCCGGCCTGGTCAGTCACCTCCACCATGATGGGCCGCCAATCTTCCGACTGCTGAGGCCAGGCCTCCAAAAACACCGGCGTATCCGCGGCCACAGGTTCGCCCACATCCAGCCTGCCATTCTGGTTCAGATCGGACCAGACCACGCCCGACAAAACCAGCCCCCCTGCTTCAGCGGCCTGAACGTGGCCGGGCTGCCCCACAGCCAGCAACAAAAGTGCCAGACCGACCCAGGCCAGCCAGCGAAAACGGGCGCTCCGCCTGCGGGCTTCTCTCGTCCTCTGGGTTAACTGCTGGAGATAATGATTTCGGCTCTGCATGTGTCACCTCTGTCTGTCTGCCTTGTGGCCGCTCTGCTCCATCCCGGAGCGCGTCTGTCTCTCCGTGGCTGTCACCCGGCAGGGTAACAGCTTTTGCTGTCCCCAATATATCCCAATTTTGCCGTTTGAAAGCCGTCAAAATGCTGTCAAAATGGCCATGAAGCAGGCAGAAAGACAGGAACGGCACCGTTTCGGTGCCGTTCCTGTCAAAAACATTTCCAGATGGGGAGTGGGTCAGAGATATTGTTCAAGCTCGTCGGTGCAGGATGGAGGGGCAGGACATGCCCTGTCCGTGACTCCGACGATTGCGAACCATGCCCGAATCGGTCAGCGTTCGACCAGGGGAAGGAACACGTATTGGAGCCCGGGCCCGTCGGAGGCCCCGGTCAGGCTGAACAGGGCAAACTGGGCAGCCCGATCTGTGGTCACCGAGAGCCAGTTTTCGTCCGGGTTGCGATCATAGGCGGCGGGATCGGTAGCCACGTCGGTCCACTCATCCTCGGGCCGCAGGCGGTAATACAGGTACAGGGAGGTCTCATCCAGGCCGGCCACGGCCTGGTCGCTGTAGTGCAGGGTCACGGTGATGGGTTTGAAGAAGCGCAGCCCGACCACCACTTCCCCCTCCTGTTCCGCCTCCAGGCTGAAGGCGTGGTTGGCATACTGGAGGCCGGCCAGGGCGCTGGCGTCCACCAGGGAAATGGGAGCATAACGCAACAGGGTGGGCCGATCCACCGCCCCGCTGGGCACATCCACATCCACGGATACAGGCCCAGGCTGGTTCACCTGCAATTTCACATGGGCGTCCGGGTTGACCAGCACCTGGGTGGGTGAGCCCGACGTGGGCGTCGGTGTGGGCGTGGTGGGCTCCACGGTCAAGGTCGGCGTCAGGGTGACGCGAGCCGTGGGCGTGGGGGTGGGAGTCGGCACCGTGGGCGCCGGTGTGGGCGTGGACGACGGCGTAGGGGTGGGGGTGGGCACCGTCGGCCCGCAGGGCACGCTGTTGCAGGGGTAGATGAAGCTGATGCCGGCCCGATCGTTTGGGTGAAGGGTACGGCGAATGCTGGCCGGCCCCATGGTGATGGAGGCATACATCACCGAATCGGGCTCGCTGTCGTGCCCCAGGGCCAGCCAATGGCCCATCTCGTGGATAACCACGCTTTCCAGGTCCAGTTCGTTGTAGGCGGGCGACCCCACTGCATCCCAGCGCAGATCATCGTTGAGCCAGATGTCCGCCTCTCGAATGTACCCGGTGCTGGAGCTGTACCAGACCTGGGCCATCCCGGCGGCGCCATCCGTCCCCTGATGCATGAAGAGGATCTCATTCGCCTGGTTGTAGCCGATGGCGGTGGAGTCGGTGGGGCCGTCGTACACCAGCAGGAAGTCAGCCGTTTCGACCTGATTCCAGACGTCCGCAGCAGCCAGGATGGCCCGCAGGAAATCCTCGGCCGTGCCGTTGTCACCGTTCACCTGGTCAGTGTTGATGTTGACCCGGAAGTGCACCTTCGGGCTGGGGCCTTCCCAACGAAGCTCCCGGTAAACGAAATCGGCCGCCTGCACCGGCGACGGCGGCACCTGGGCCTCGCGCGCCTGCCAGTCGGCGGGGAGGCTCACAGGGCGCCCCTGCCCATGTAACCGGTCTACGATGGCCTGGAGCAGGGCCTCCAGGGTATACGACTGGCCATGCCCGGAGATGGCGTGGCCGTTGACCACCGTGAACACCCCCTCATCGCCGCCGACCACCGTCCACCCATCGCCCTGGGGGGCCAGGAGCAGCAGGACCTCTTGCCCCACCGCCAGGCGGGCCGCATGGGCCACCAGCAGCGCCACATCTTCCTCCGGCAGCGTACCGCCCGGGGTCTGCACCCACAGGGGTGAAGGAGCCTCGCCGGCCACCGGGTAGTGCACCTGGATCTGATTGTCGGTCACCAGGGCGGTGTGATCCTGATTCCATCGGCTCTGGGTAGCGGCCACCTGGCCCCGCACGATGAGGGGCGCAGCGTCCACCAATGCCAGCGCCTCGCCGCCCGTCTCGTCCTGTGCCACGGCGCTACGGCCATCCAGCAGGACGGTGGCAAGGGTGAGGGTCAACACCATGGGTAGAAACAGCAACGAAAAAATTGCAACCGCGATTCTTGGGGTATGGGACATCGGGCCGCCTTGATGATTCATAGTTAACTCCGCTATTAGAACACCGCAGAAATCCGGCAGGCGTCAAGCGCTTCTCGACTCTCGCGGTGATCTCCTCCTTTTGGGATGGTGCATCTGGACGATGCACGCTCTCTACTCCCAGTATGACGGGCCCGGGAGGAAAATGCATGGGGCCAATGTCGAATCCATCTTGGGCGAATGATGGATCTACTTTTTTCCCAGGATGAACATACCCTGGGGCAAAAGTCCTAGTGTAAATGTATGGCCCAGGTGAATTGACCGGGCAGTGGCGGATGCGCTACAATCGAATCACCCACAATCTCACGTCAATGGTCCACCCGTGTTTGGTTGACCTGTGCCCAAAGGACATGCTCGGATGGTAACCGCTCCGTTTTTCGCCGCCCTGGCCCGACTCATCCCCCCGCAGCGGCTCCTGCAACGCCCGGAACAGCTGGCTCCGTATGAATCGGACGCCCTGACGGCCTTCCGCGCCCGTCCGGCCGCCGTGGTTCTGGTGGAAAGCCAGCAGGAAGTCATCGACGTAGTTCGCCTCTGCCATGAACACGGCGTCCCTTTTGTGGCCAGAGGCAGCGGCACCAGCCTCTCCGGGGGCTCCCTCCCCCTGGCCGACGGCATCGTCATCGCGCTGAACCGGCTCAACCGGATCCTGCAGCTGGATCCCCGGCAGCGCATCGCGGTGGTGGAACCGGGGGTGATCAACCTGGACGTCACCAAGGCGGCCGCGCCCTACGGCCTCTACTACGCACCCGATCCCTCCAGCCAGCTCATCTGTACCATCGGCGGCAACGTGGCCTTCAACTCCGGCGGCGCCCACTGCCTGAAGTACGGCATGACCAGCAACCACGTGCTGGGCATCAAGGCCGTCCTGCCCGACGGCGAGGTGGTGGAGATGGGCGGCCCCAGCCTGGAGAACGTGGGGCCCGACCTGCACGGCTTCTTCGTGGGCAGCGAGGGCCTGTTCGGCATCGCCCTGGAGATCACCCTGCGCCTCCTGCCCAAGCCCGAGAGCTACCGCACGGTGCTGGCCGCCTACGCCAGCCTGGAGGCCGCCGGCGACGCCGTGGCCCAGGTGGTGGCCTCTGGCCTTTTGCCCGGGGCCATGGAGATCATGGACCACCTGGCCATCCAGGCGGCCGAGGCCGCCGTCCATGCCGGCTATCCCCAGGACGCCGCGGCTCTCCTGATTGTGGAGCTGGAGGGCGAGCAGATCCAGGTAGACGCCGAGTTCCAACAGCTGATGCAGGTGATCCAGGCCAGCGGCGCCACCGAAATTCGGGTGGCCCACGACGAGGCCGAACGGGCCCGCATCTGGAAAGGGCGCAAGGGCGCCTTCTCCGCAGTAGGCCGCCTGAGCCCCGACTACATCGTCCAGGACGGCGTGGTGCCCCGCAGCCGCCTGGGCCAGGCCCTGGCCCAGATCGAGAAGCTCAGCCAGGCCTACGGTCTGCGGGTGGCCAACGTCTTCCATGCAGGCGACGGCAACCTCCACCCCCTCATCCTCTTCAACGGCCGGGAGCCAGGCGCCCTGGAACGGGCTGAGGCCCTGGCCGGCGAGATCCTCCGCATGTGCATCGAGCTGGGTGGGTCTATCACCGGGGAACATGGCGTGGGGATGGAGAAGCGCCAGTACATGCCCGAAATGTTCAATGAGACGGACATGGCCGTGATGCACCAGGTCCGCCGCCGGGTGGATCCCAAGGAACTGGCCAACCGGGGCAAGATGTTGCCGGGCATGGCCCCCCACCCGCAGCCCATCCAAACGCAGGAGGTGATGGTACAACCATGAAGACGCCAACCATGGATGCCTCCGTGCAACGGCTCCGGCCCACCACGGTGGAAGAGGTCCAGGAAGCCGTGGGCCGCCATCCCCGGATCAAGCCGGTGGGCAACGGCAGCAAACGTGCCCTGGCCCGTCCTGGACCCGGGGAAACCGTGTTGGAGCTGGGGGGGCTTGCCCAGATCCTGGAGTATGAGCCGGCCGAATACACCTTCACTGCGCTGGCCGGCACGCCCGTGGCCACCATCCAGGCCGCCCTGGCCGAACATGGCCAGTATCTGCCCTTCGACCCGCCCCTGGCTGAACAGGGCGCCACCCTGGGCGGCACTGTGGCCGCCGGCCTGAGCGGATCCGGCCGATATCGCTATGGCGGCGTGCGAGACTTCCTCCTGGGCGTGCGCTTTGTGGACGGCCAGGGACGCCTGGTGCGAGGCGGCGGCAAGGTGGTCAAGAACGCCGCCGGCTTCGACTTTCCCAAGCTCATGGTGGGCAGCCTGGGCCGGCTGGGCGTGCTGGTAGAGGTCTCGTTCAAGGTCTTTCCCCGCCCCCCTGCCTATGCCACCCTGGTTGTCCCCCGCCCCTCCCTGGAGGACGCCCTGGAGACCCTGGCCAGGGTGGCCACCGCGCCCCTGGATGTGGAAGCCCTGGACCTGGTGCCCGGTGAACAGCCCCAACAACAGGCGACCCTCCACCTGCGCCTGGGCGGCCTGCCCGAGGTGATGGCCGCGCGGGCAGACCGGCTGCGAGAGTTCGTGGGCGGCGGCGAGCTGTACCAGGGCGAGGAGGACGCGGCCCTCTGGCGTCAGGTGGCCGGGTTCCAGTGGGCGCCGGCAGACCATACGGTGGTCAAGATCCCGGTCACGCCGACCACCATTCCGGCGCTGGAGGAGCGCCTGGCCTCCGTGAACGCCCCCCGGCGCTATGCCGTGGGCGGCCACCTGGCCTGGCTTGCCTGGCCTGGCCCCCTGACCCAGCTGGACAGATGGCTGGCGGAGCTGGGGCTGGGCGGCCTGGCGATCCTGGGGTCGGCCGAGCCGGTGGAGCTGGGGGTGCGCCGGGGGCTGCCCTTTTTGCGGCGCATCCAGGAAGCGCTGGATCCGGAGAAGCGTTTTTCAACCACAGAGCGGACATAGTACCCATGCAACACGCCATACCCGTGGAACACCTTGGGCCCCAGGGCGATGCCATGGCCCATGCGGTGGAGAAATGTGTACACTGCGGCTTCTGCCTGGCTGCCTGCCCCACCTACAAAGTGCTGGGCGAAGAAATGGACTCCCCCCGTGGCCGCATCTACCTGATGAAAGAAGCCCTGGAAGGGCATCTGACGGTGGACGCCATGGCCCCCTACATCGACCGCTGCCTGGGCTGCATGGCGTGTGTCACCGCCTGTCCGTCCGGCGTGGAATATGGCGAGCTGCTGGCGCCTTTCCGGGCCTTTGCCGAACCCAAACGCAGTCGCACCGGTCTGGAACGGCTGACCCGTCTTCTGGTCAAGGAGACCCTTCCCTACCCCGGCCGCTTCCGCCTGGCCGCCTCCCTGGGCCACCTGGCCAGGCCTTTCCAGCGCCTGTTGCCCGGCCCCTTCGCGGCCATGCTGGAGCTGCTGCCAGCCAGCCTGCCCACGGCGCCCCGCCTGCCGGAGCGCTACCCGGCTGTCGGTCGGCGGCGGGCCCGGGTGGCACTGCTGGCCGGCTGCGTCCAGCAGGTGTTGGCGCCCCAGATCAACTGGGCCACCTTGCGGGTGTTGGCCCGCAACGGCGTGGAGGTGGTCATTCCCCGGGGGCAGGGCTGCTGTGGCTCCCTCTCCATGCACATCGGCGAGGCAGAGCAGGCCCGGGCCCTGGCTCGACGCAACCTGGCTGCCTGGCCCGAAGACGTGGACGCGGTGCTCACCAACGCGGCCGGCTGCGGCTCGGGCATGAGGGAGTACGGGTTACTGTTCAAGGGCGAGCCAGAGGAAGAAGCGGCCCGGCGCCTGGCGGAAAAGACCCAGGACGTCAGCGTCTTCCTCCAGGAGCTGGGACTGGAGCCGCCTCCGCCCCTGCCAGAGGCCATCACCGCGGCCTATCATGACGCCTGCCACCTGGCCCATGCCCAGCGGGTCACCGCCCAGCCCCGTCGGCTTCTGGCCAGCGTGCCCAACCTCTCCCTGGTGGAGATCCCGGAGGGCGAGCTCTGCTGCGGCTCGGCCGGCACCTACAACCTGGAACAGCCCGAGGTGGCCGCGGAGCTGGGCGAACGTAAGGCCCGGAACATCCTGGCCACCGGAGCCCAGGCCGTCATCACCGGCAACATTGGCTGCATGACCCAGATTCAGGCCCACCTTCAGGCCTTGGGCCATGACCTGCCCGTCTGGCATACCATGGAAGTGTTGGATCGGGCCTACCGTGCGGCGCAACCCTCCCGCGGTTGAGATTCCCCATCTGTCATTGTGAGGGAGATGGCGCCGCATCGGGAGAGTGCGCCTCTGAGGATGCGCCCTCCACGAAAGGAGCGCCACTACAACGCGGAGTCGGCATCCTCAGAGGCCGCCCCAGACAGAGTGGATCCGCCGGTGGGCAACCATCGTGACGTGCTGAATCTGCACAGGTAGCTGAAGTGATGGTGTGGTATAGTTGAAAGGGACTGTGTGGGAGGTCTCAGGCCGGCCAGGCCCATGGCCGTGCAGAAGAGCGAGGGATCGGATGTCCAAGTTTGTGAAAGTCAAGACAGAACTGCGAGATGTGGCCCTGATCAAGCGGGCCCTGGACGACCTGGACATGGCGTACCAGGAAAACGCCGAGTTTGTCCACCGCTGGAGCGGCTTCCGGGGTGTGTTGCCCCTGGTGGTCCGCCAGGGCCATGTCCAGTTTGGCCTGCGTCCCACCGACGGCGGCGCCTACGAAGTAGTGGGCGACGACATGCAGATGGCCACCATCAGCAAGGCCCTGCAACAGCTCCAGCAGCGTTATGCCTACCACAAGGTGCTGGAGGAAGTGTCCCGGGCCGGCTTCGACCTGGTGGAGGAGAAGACCGGCCGCGATCAGGTGATCCGCCTCACCGTGCGGCGCTGGGCCTGAGCGAGCATGAGCGCGAAGGAGCCATCCATGAACCGGCAAGAGATTGAGATCGCCATCCTGCCCGATGGCCGCATCGAGTACACCATCAAGGGGGTCAAGGGAAGCGCCTGTGAGAGCATCAGCGCGCTGCTGGAGCAGTTGGGGCAGGTGGAGGTGGAAGAGCGCACCGGCGAGTACTACGACCAGGATGTGACCGGCCATGTCTCTCTCCACAACGCCTGAGACGCCGGAGGCCACCCCGGCTTCCAGCACCCGCTGGCCCATCGAAACCGAAGTCTACATCCTCCCCGACGGACAGGTCGTTTTCGCCGATCTGCCGGCCGAGCTGGCCACGCGGCTGGAGGTCATCGGCTCCGTCGAGCCCTGGACGCCGCAAGGCGATGCGGTAAGCGATGGCAACGAACAGTAGCATTTTTCTGACCGAAGAGACCACCCAGCCAGTCCGGATCCGCCAGCTCTTCCAGCATCTGGAGCTCTTCAGCGAGGGGGAGCCGCCCCGCCATGCCCTCTTTGTCCTGGGGCGGCCGAACCTGGCCGATGCCCTGTCGGAGCCAGGCGCCGGCGACCAGCTCCTGGTGATCGATCCGCCGGCCCGGGCCACCGAGCGCTTCCGCCTGGAAGGCCAGGTGGCAGCCCTCTACACCGGCCCCACGCCCCAGGAGCCGGCCCTGCCCCTGGTGCAGACCCAGGCCGGCGGCGTGGCCCACATCCGGGTGGGCGAGCACTTTCTGGACATCCACAGCCAGCAGCACCACACGGTGGTGCACCTGCCGGCCCTGGGCATCCTCTGTGGCGGCGATTTCGGCAGCGACGTCATCCCGCCGATCCTGGCGCCCGGTTCCACGGGCGACGACGAACTGGCCACCCTGCGTCTGCTGGCCCGGCTGGTGAAGGGGCACCGCCTTCAGATCTACGTGCCCCGCACAGGTGATCTGGGTACCGACAAATTCCAGGTGATGCAGCGGCTGGCCGCCGATGTGGCCTACCTGCATGGCCTCCGGCGGGTGGTGTCGGCGGCCGTCAGCCGGGGGGAAGATCCTGGGGCGATCCAGGCCCTGGCAGTTACCTTGCTCCCCACCAGCTGGCAAACCCCGCAAGGGCAACAGGTCCACGCCCGGAATGTGGACAACTTCCTCTCCTGAGGGCTGCCGGTATACTAGCTAGAGGAGTCGTCAAAGAGGCTGTTTTGGGCGGGCCGTTCCGGGTAGGGAACGCCCATGTGCTCGTAGGCGGCCCGGGTCGCCACCCGTCCCCGGGGCGTCCGATCCAGAAAGCCCAGTTGCAGCAGATAGGGCTCCACCACATCCATGATGGTGTCCCCCTCCTCGCTGATGCTGGCGGCCAGGGTCTCCAGGCCCACGGGGCCCCCGCCAAACTTGTTGATGATCCCATCCAACACCCGCCGATCCAGTTCGTCCAACCCCAGCTCATCCACATCCAACAGAGCCAGGGCCTGACGGGCCACGGTGCGGTCGATGACGCCGTTGGCCCGCACTTCCGCATAATCTCGCACCCGGCGCAGGAGCCGCAGGGCCACCCGGGGCGTTCCCCGGGAACGGCGGGCGATCTCCATCGCGCCGGCCGGGTCGATCTCCACCTGGAGGAGGCGGGCCGCCCGGCTGACGATCTCCTGGATGGCCTCCTGCTCGTAGAAGTCGAAACGCTCCACCACGCCGAAGCGGGCCCGCAGGGGCGCCGTCATCAGGGCCAGGCGGGTGGTGGCGCCGATGACGGTGAATTTGGGGAGCCGCAACTGGATGTTGCGGGCGCTGGGGCCGCTGCCCACCACAATGTTGAGGGAGTAGTCCTCCATGGCAGGATACAGGATCTCTTCCACGGCCCGGCCCAACCGATGAATCTCGTCGATGAAGAGGATGTCATTCTTGCGCAGATTGGTGAGGATGGCGGCCAGGTCGCCGGCCTTTTCAATGGCCGGGCCGGCGGTCACCTTCAGGTTGGCCGACATCTCGTTGGCCAGGATGTGACTGAGGGTGGTCTTGCCCAGGCCGGGGGGACCGTAAAGCAAGACATGATCCAGCGCGTCGCCCCGGCGCCGCGCAGCCTCCACCAACACCTGGATTTTTTCCCGCAGGCGATCCTGGCCGATCATCTCCCGCAGGGTGCGGGGACGCAGGGCGTGGTCGATGGGCCCATCATCCGGCTGGGCCTCACCGGAGATGGCCCGGGAAGGTTTGGGAGCCTGGGGGCCAGTCATGCTACGTTCATCTGCCATGGTTCGCCTGCCAGGGGATAGGTGAGGATCCTGTTGACTTTTCGTCCTGCACAATCATGGATATTTGCCCCTTGCACGTTTGTTCTAGTGCCTCTATTATAGCATCGATTTTGACCTTTGCCCTAAAAGCTGCTATAACCTGTCTATTCTTTTGCCGTAGACTCCTTGACAGCAAAACTCCTGTAGGGGCCGTCTCCTGCCGCCCATGCTGAAACCGAATGGAGGGGCAGGCAAGAATTGCAACCTGGACCACAGCCACAGGCCGACGGGGCGTGGACAATAGGCTCATCCACCCCATGGTCCGAAGGTTTTCCCGGCAGCCGGCGGCAACTTCGGGGGCTGGCACGCCCAGGATGGAAGTGTGCAGGAGTTCAAGAAAATCCTGAGGAGAAAATCAGCATGTTACGTGACGATTTTGTAGAAAAAGAAAAACAAAAATTGCTGGAAGAGCGGGAGCAGGTCCTCGATGAACTCACCCATCTGCGGGAATTGATGCAGAGCGAGGTGGATGTGGAGCCCGATGAGGGCGACGCAGAGATCTTCGAGCGGGAGAAGAACGCCGCCCTGATCGCCGTGCTGGAAAACAAGCTGCAGGGCATCGAGGCCGCGCTCCGCTCCATCGAAAAGGGCCAGTATGGCATCTGCGAGCGCTGTGGCCAGCCCATTGAGCTGGAGCGGCTGGAAGTCAAGCCGGACGCCACCCTCTGCGTCAAGTGTCAGCAGGAGGTGGAGCGCCGCAACCGCCGCAGCCGCCCCACCCGGCCGTTCGAATGGTAATCCAACCCCACGCCAGCCAGTAAGGATTTTGCCTCGTGTCACGTTCCGATCTGTCGTCCGCGTGGGGCACCGCCGGCAACGTCTATCCGTCGGCCCATCCTTTGGCCCGCCACAAGCTGACCCTGCTCCGCCGCAAGACGACCGAACCCAAAAAGTTCCGGGAGCTGGTCGCGGAGCTGGCCATGATGCTGGTCTATGAGGCCACCCAGGACCTGCCCCTGCACCTGGAGCCCATCGAAACACCCCTCACCGTGACCCAAGGGGCCACCATGGCCGCCAAGATCGGCCTGATCCCCATCCTGCGGGCCGGGCTGGGCATGGTGGAAGGGGCCTGGAAGCTGCTGCCCCAGGCCGAGGTGTGGCACCTGGGCCTCTACCGGGACGAGAAAACCCTCCAGCCGGTGGCCTACTACAACAAGCTGCCCACGGAACCCACCGTCCAGCTCTGCCTGATCCTGGACCCCATGCTGGCCACGGGCGGCTCGGCCATCGCCGCGGTGGATGTGCTCAAGAACTGGGGGGTCTCTCGCATCAAGTTCGTCGGCCTGATCGCCGCGCCCGAAGGGATCACCGCCCTCCACAGCGTTCACCCGGATGTGGACATCCACGTGGCCGCCGTAGACGAGCGGCTGACCACCCGGGACGATCCCTTCCCGCCGGGTTTCATCTGGCCCGGCCTGGGCGATGCCGGGGACCGTCAGTTCGGCACAGGCTGAAACTGACGGGCCTGCAGGGCCAGGTGCGCCTGGCCATCGGCGTGATAGCTGCTGCGCACCAGCGGGCCACTCTCCACCCACTTGAACCCCCGCCGTTCACCCTCTTCCTTGAGCCGGGCAAACTCGTCGGGCGTGTAGTAGCGCACGATGGGCAGGTGAAAGCGGCTGGGCTGCAGATACTGGCCGATGGTCATGATATCCACATCATTGGCCCGCAGGTCGTCCATCACCTGGAGGATCTCCTCCCACGTCTCGCCCAACCCCACCATAATGCCGGACTTGGTCAAGGTGGACGGATCCATGGCCTTGGCCCGCCGCAACAACTCCATGCTGCGGGCGTACTTGGCCTGGGGCCGCACCGTGCGATAGAGGCGGGGCACCGTCTCGGTGTTGTGGTTGAGGATCTCCGGCTGCGCGTCCATGACGGTCTGCAGGGCTGCCCAGTCGCCCTTGAAGTCCGGGATCAGGACCTCCACGGTGCAGCCCGGCACCAGTTTCCGGATCCAGTAGATGCTCTCAGCAAAGACCCAGGCGCCGCCGTCGGCCTGCTCGTCCCGGTTGACGCTGGTCAGCACCGCGTGCTGCAGGCCCATGGCCCGCACGCTTTCGGCAACCCGCCGGGGTTCGTCCGGGTCCAGGGGGCCGGGCCGGCCCGTCTTGATCTTGCAGAAACCGCAGCTCCGGGTGCAGGTGTCCCCCATGAGCAGGAAGGTCGCGGTGCCCCGCCCCCAACATTCGCCGATGTTGGGACACAGGGCCTCCTCACAGACCGTGTGCAGGTGCTTGCCCCGGAACAGCCCCCGCAACTCCCGGAATTTGGGGCTGTCCGGCGCCTTGACCCGCAGCCACGGCGGCCGCCGCCCCCGGGTTAACTGGCCCGGTCCCTGGGGAGCCGGCTCCAGGGTGATGGTGCCCAGTTCAGTCTTGGTCACATTGGTTTGTTCAGTCATGGATGCCTGCCTCTTTCAGGTGGATGGACATGTCCCGATTCAACCAGCTTTCAGAGTCTGGGCCTGTCAGGTTCCTTCCCATGGCCTGGCATGGCAGAAGGGACGGGTGCGTCTCAGGTGGGCGGAGTCTGGCGGGTGTAACGCTCTGCACCCTGGGGGGCCTCCAACGCCTGGTACGCATCCGAAGGGACAGTGACCGGCTGTAGGGCCAGGGATGGCTCCTGGGCCTGCTGTCGCTGGATCAAGATGGTCGCAGTGGCCAGCCCCACATGCAGCCAGAAGAGCACGGTCATGTGGGGGTAGGCCAGGTTGAACCAGTAGTGGTCGAAGATGCCGCTCACCAGCGCGCCCAGGACCGCGCCGGCCGATCCCAGCAGGATGGCCTCCAGCCGGGGGTCATAGCCCTGGCGCCAGGAAGAGAAGACCATGGCGAAGAAACCCACCATGACGGCCAGGAAGATGCCCAGGCCGATGATGCCCATGTTCTCGGCCATGATCAGGTAGAGCATGCTCACGCCCAGGTAGAGGTCGATGTCCGGCACGCCGGTGAAACCCACCCCGAAGAGGGGGTAGCGGCTGATCAGGATCAGCGCGTCCTTGTACTCGCCAAAGCGCATCTGGGTGGCCAGGTCCTCGCCGGCCAGCCCGGCCATCAGCCGGGCCACGTAGTCCTGGGTCTGGGGCAAGAGGAAAAGCAGCAGCACCCCGACCAGGCCCAGGGGAATCAGGCGCCGATACTTCAAAACGGCCAGCAGACCCAAGGAGGTGGCCAGACCCAGGAGGGCCGAGCGACTGTAGGTCAGGTAGAGGGCCAGGACCGCGGTCAGCAGCATCAGGGCCGTCAGCCAGCGGGGAAGCAGCCGCCGCGCGGCGAAGAGCTGGGGTGCCAGCAGCCCCGCCACCAGGATCAGCATGCCGCCCAGCACATTGGGATCCACGGCCGTCCCGATGGCCCGCATGGTACCCTCGGGGTCATCTTCGATCCAGCGCAGGGCTCCAAAGCCGCCCGGATAGTCGAAGCGGGCCAGGCGATCCAGGATGGCCACGGTCCACTCCTGGGGGATGTAGTAAAAGATCACCGCAATGAGGGCACAGCCCCAGCCTGCCAGCAACAGCCAACGCACCACCCAGGAGAGCTCGTCCGGCGTGCGCACGGTGTTCACCGCCACGAAGAAGAGGCTGATGCCCAGCAGGATCTCGGCGAAACGGCGCACGAAGTAGCTGTTGGCGCTGGCGTAGGTCAACCCCCGGGCGAAGCTGAAAATGGCCATGAAGATGAAGAGGAGCACCAGCAGCCCCAGGGGAGAAGCCTCAAAGGCCCGCTCCTGGCCGGTAATCAGGCGAAAAACCCAGACGAAAAAGAGCGCCCCCAGGGCCACGTCCAGAAAGGTGGGCTTGAAGCCGATGTCCACGGGCAGGGAGCCGAAGGGCAGCAGGTAGACCACCGCAGCCAATGCCACAAAGCCCCAATGGGTGTCGGCCAGGATCATCAGGCCGCCCACCAGGGCCACCGCGGCAGCCAGGGCCAGCAGGGGCCCCACAATGCCGATGAACAGGGCAATGAACAGGGCGCCCAGCCCCAGGATCCCGCCCAGGGCAGCCCGCCGCGCCCACGGGTTGGGCGCAAAGAGCAGCCGTTGAACCCTCTGGTAGCCGGTGGTTAACATCTCTCTCCTACTCTGCTGGAAGAACCACCACCGTGGCCAGCGCCACCCGGTCCTCTCCATCCCGGGTCAGCAGCCGGGGCGCACCGGACACGGCGGGATCATAGACCCCTGCGATCAGGGTGTAGGAACCCGACGGCAGATCGTCGGGTATCAGTATACCATAGGCGGCCACCACAGCCCCGTCCGCGCGCAAGGCGTCGGTGGGCAAGGGCCGGTCGTCCTGGGCCACCAGACGCCCGCTGCCGTCCAGGAGCTGGACGCTGACCTTTTCGCTGCCCTGCAAGGCCGCCCCGGCGGAGCGCTGCCAGGCCAGGTGAACGGCCAGCAGGCCACCCGGAGGCAGGGCCATCGGCTCTGCGCTGAAGCCGGCCAGGGTCAGCCCCCGATCCAGGGCCACGGCCAGGGGGGTCAGGGCCGGTGGCCGCACGTAGACGACCAGGGGCCAGTTGCCGATCTCCCGGCGCACCACCGGGCTGTACGCCTCCTGCAGGGCCGCCTCGGCAATGCCGTCCGGATCCCAGTTGGCCGCCGACTGGATCGGCAACAGCACCCGGCGCACGTCCGCCTCCACCAGGATTTCCACCAGCGCCTGGGCACCGGCCCGGTCGTGGGCAGCCGGGGGCAGCACCAGATGTTCCACCGGCCCCCGGTAGTAGTACCACAGGGTGGGGTCAGGATAGTTCTGCACAATGCGGACAGCCGCAGGCGGCATGGCCGCGCTGAAGCGCTCCAGGGCGGCCGCCAGGAGGCGCCAGCCCCGGGTCTTGCCGTAGGCCGGCTCTGTGTGGTACCGGTAGAGGCCGGCGACCATGCCGCCCACCATCAGCACCGCCAGTAGCCCTGCGGCCAGGCGGGGCCAGCTTCCCCGGCCTGCGCCCAGGCGAGTTACCCCGGCCAGCCCGGCCGCAAGGAGCAGGTAGAAGGGCGGCGCCGCGGCCACCAGATAGCGCTCATTGAAGATGGGCCGCCCCCGGGAACTCCAGGCGATGGCGGCCAGGGGCACAGCCAGGTAGAGGAGCAACAGCCACCCGCGCCACCGCTCCTCCCTGGCGCTCCACGCCCGAAGCAGGGTCACCCCGCCCAGAAGGACGAGGAACAGACTAAGCCCTGCCCACAGCCACTGCTGGCCCAGCGCGGCCGGAGGAGTCCCTGCCTCCCCCACGGCAAAGACGCTGAAGCTGCGCCGCAGCAGATCCGGCAGGGGCGGCGAATCGCCGTTGCCGTGGTAGCCGGCCAGGATGTGGCGGGCCGCCCAGAGCCATGGCCCGGTCCCGGCCAGGATGCCGGCTTGGATGCCGGCCCAGCCCAGCAACCGGCGACGGTGGTGCGCCCAGGGCCAGGTTGCCAGCAGGGCGTACAGGTTGAGGGCCACCAGGACGAAGGCGTTGAAGTAGTGGGTGTGCAGGGCCAACAGGCCGAGGATCACACAGGCTATGGCCCGGCCCCACCGGGGCTGTCGCAGCCAGGCCACGGCGGCCACGGTGACGGCCAGGGTCAGGGCCAGGCTCATGCTGTACATGCGCGCGTCCTGGCTGTGCCAGATGGCATAGGGGCTGATGGCCAGCAGGGCTGTGGCGCCCAGCAGCGTCCCCGCAGGCAGCGCCAGCCGGCGGCCCAGCGCCGCCATCAGGGCCACGGCCACGGTTCCAAACCAGGTGCTCAGGAAACGGAGGGCAAACTCGCTGTGGCCAGCCATCCCCAGCCAGTAGTGGGCCAGCACATAGCTGGCCACCGGGTGGGGCTCCTCCAGCTCCAGGGTCGCCTCCACAATGGCGACAGGCGAGGGCAGGCTGAAAAAGTAGCCAAAGGCCTCGTCCCCCCGCAGCTCCTGGGCGCCCAGCCGCCAGACCCGGAGGGCGAAGGCCAGGAGGAGGATCGCCAGCAGGGAAAGCCGTGCCCGCCGGAGACTCATGGCGGCGTCCCCTTGCGCCGTCGGCGAGCCCAGGCCACGCCCCCCCACAGCGCCAGCACCAGCAGCGTCCCCCCGCTGATCCACAGGCCCTGGCGGACGCTGGCCGGGCGGTAGGCCAGCTCCAGCTGCACCGGGCCGGCAGGCACGGGGACGCCCAGCAGGGTCAGGTCGGCGCGGGTCACGGCGAAAAAGGGCAGGCCGGGGATGGGGGACTCTCCCTGGGGACAGAGGGCGTCCTGAGCCGGTAGTCCTGCAGGTGTGCAGGAGACGTCTACCACCTGCCAGCCGGGCATCCAGTTCTCGCTCACCACCAGCAGACCGCCGTCCCGGCTCTCCACCTGAACCCGTAGCCGATCCGGCGCCAGGCGTCGCAGGGAAATTGCCGGGACTTCCTGCCCCTGGGAAAGAGACAGGGCGCTCCCGGCGGGCAGGGCCGACCCTGGGGGCAGGAGCGCGGTCTGCTCCAGATCGAAGCCATGGTCCGCCAGCAGAGCCAGGGCCTGGTCATCGTCCACCGCCAGCACGGCCCCGGCCAGCCAGGCCCGGGGGTTGGGCGTCTCCAGGCGGTGGAGGTAGGTGGTGTCGGTGGCCTGGGGAAACTCGGCCAGCAGCTGGGAAGGGACGAAGAGCTCCCGCCGCCAGGTCAACACGTGGGCCACGCCGGTGAGCTGCCACATGCGGTCCAGGGGGAACTGGTCGAAGAGCGCGGCGTAGGCGGCCAGGCGCAGGGGGCTGCTGCCCCACACGTCCTCGATCTGCAGCCGCATGCCGTAGTCGTCGTAAATGCGGTACTCGTTGTAGACCCGCCCCGGGGTCGATGGATCCCCGTTGTGGGGCCCCTGGGCCACGGCCGCGGCCAGGGCTTCCATCTCCGGCGCCAGCTGCACCTTCCGGGCCGGCGACACCCAGTCCAGGTTGGTGCCCAGGTTGGCCCAGAAGAGGTTGGCCAGGGCCAAAAGCAACACCCAGTGGCTCCGGCGGGGACTCCAGCCGGGCAGCCACAGCATCAGGCAGAAGGCCATGGCCAGGGCCAGGGTCACAAAGGCGATGAGCAGGTAGTGCCAGGGGCCGACCGCGGTCCGGCCGGGGAGTTGCCACAACAGGCCGAAGGCATAGACGCCCCCGGTCACCAGGCTGCCGAAGAGCAGGGCCACCCGCCGCCGCGTCCCCAGGGGCAGGCGGGGGAGGGCGGCCGCGCCATAGCCAGCCAGGACGCTCAGCCCCAGGGCCACCAGGTACGCGGCCCGTTCCTGCCCCCGAAAGAGGGACCAGCCCGGCGCGTAGCGGTAGAAGAGGGGGTAGAGGAAGCCGTGATCGCCGTAGGCGAGCAGCAAGGCCACCAGGGCGACGGCGCCGAAGAACAGGATGCCCGCGCGCCCCTCGCCATCCCCGGGCAGCCCCCGGAGCGCCCCCAGGGCCACCGCCACCAGCCCCAGGCCCATGACCCCGATGTACAGGGGCGAGTACTGGGTCAGGACGCCGGGCAACAGCAGCTGCCAGCTATCCTGCAGGGGGAAGCCGCCACTGACGAAGGCGTAGTCCACCCGGGCCCGGACGCTCAGCCGGGTAAATTCCAGGCCCGGCCAGAGCTGGGCCGCACTCAGCCCGAGGGCAACCAGCAGGAAGATGCCCACGCCCGGCAGCCGGTGCCAGCGCTCTTCCCCAGCCTGCCAGCCGCGCGCAAACAGGAAAACCAGCCAGGCCGCCACCACATAGCTGGCGTGCAGAAAAGTCTGGGGATGGCCGGCCAGGAAGGCGACCCCGTAGGCCAGGCCCGCAGCCACCCACCAGCGCCAACGGCGCGGCCCCCCCATGGCCCGGAGCAGCAGCCAGAGGACCAGGGGCAGCCAGATGGCCGTCCGCAGGATGGCCAGTTGCAGGGGCGGGTAGCCGGTCAGGTAGCCGGAGAAGGCGAAGAGCGCGCCCGCCAGGAAGGCCGCGCCGCCCACCCCGGTGAGCGCCCGCACCAACAGATAGACGAAGAAGCCGGCCAGGGCCACCTGGACCGCCGCCTCCACCTGCAGCAGGTAGAGACGGGCAGCCGGGCTCTGCCAGGGCAGGGTCAGGCCCAGCAGCAGGTTAGAGATGGGGTAGAAGACGGCCGCCTGCACATCGGCCAGGAAGGGATGGCCCGCATAGGTGTACGGGTTCCAGAGGGGGAGCCGCCCGGCCAGCAGTTCCCGCTGCTGAAAAAGCTGGAACGGCAAAAAATGGTGGGTGAAGTCCCCATCGGGAAAGGTGGCCAGACCCAGGAGCAGGGGCAAGAAAAAGAGGAGGGCCAGGCCGGCAAACCCCACCCCGGCGCGGGCCGTCCGCTCCCATCCGCCTGGACGGGATGCACCGACCCAATGGATGACGCCCTCGACGATCCTGGCCATCGCGTCCCAACCTTGCTCAAGGAACACCCTTCAGACAGCAACCCACTTCACCCAAACCGCCCCCAATCCCCCAGTCACCCATCACTGCACCACCACATTCCCCAACACCACAAAGTCCCCGCCCGTGGGCGTGCGCAGGCGCTGGGCCGCGGCCGGCATCTCGGGATCGTACAGGCCGGCGATCAGGGTGTAGGAACCCGGCGGCAGAGAGGTGGGCAACTGCAGCCCCGCCCGCTCGGTCAAGGCCTCTCCCGGGGGCAGCCCACTGAAGGACGCGTAGCCGTCGTCCGGCGCGGTGTCCAGCAGGGCCACCGGCACCCCGTCGGGCCCCAGCAACTGGACAAACCAGCGCAGGGGACGGTCCACCGGCTGGAGCAGCTGATAGGTCAACTCCACCGGGATCACGTCGTTGGCCACGGCCCGGCTCGGAGCCCGCACGGTCAGGAGCTGAACAGGAGCGGCCTCCGGCCCGGTCAGCGTCACGTCCAGGCGGTGGACAGGCGCCTGGGCCAGCAGGGGCGGCGTGGCGTAGCTCAGCAGCCGGTAGTCGTCATACCAGAGGTCGATGGCCTTGTAGGCATGCTGGCTGAGCCAGCGCTCCACCGTGTTCTCCGGCGCATTGGCCGGCAGCCCCCCGGTGATGAACCAGATCCGCCGGGAGGTCTCCAGTACGTCGCCCAACACCTGCTGCGCTTCCGGGTGCTCCATGCTGTTGGCGGCATAGCCAAAGATGGGCAGGGCTTCCCGACAGAGGCCGCCCAACCAGTTCATGGGCACCTGGTAGGCAAAGGGGGCCACGGTGATGAGGGCGTCGCCGGACTTCTCCTGGGCGCAGATGGAGGCCAGGGCAGCCCGGTACCCCCGGTCGGGCTGACCGTAGTGGGGATCCTGGCCCGCTTCCCCCAGCCAGGTGCCCATCAGCACCAGGGGCACCAACAGGACCAGGATGCGGGCCGGCCGGCTGGGGAGCTCCGGCCCGCCGGATGCATCCATCCCCCGCCACCAGAGGCCCATGCCCACGGCCAGGGTCACCAGCGCAGCAGTCCCTACCCACACCACCAGCCAGAGCACCGTGCCGTCGGCCCGCAGCCAGGCCAGGTCGGTGTTGGCCACAAAGCCTTGCCCCCACAGGCGCAGCTGCCCAAAGACGGGACTGTAAAGGAAGTCGCCCATGCCTTGGGCCGGTGGGCCAAAGCGCAGGGGATCCGACCAGTCGGTGGGGAAGATGGAGCGCAGCTGGATCTCGTAGTTGACATAGTTCAGGGAGACGGCCAGGAGTTGCACGACCATCGAAAGTCCGGCCACCGCGGCCAGGGCCAGACCCTGCCCCCCCAGGGCCGCCACGAGCGGGCGCAGTGCGCGCACGCTCATCCGCCGGCGGCGGGCCTGCCACCGCCGCAGGTTCACATCCAGCCGGGCCAATGGGATCACCAGGGGCAGGCACCAGAAGGGTGTCAGGGGCACCAGGAAACGTGGCCCCCAGGCAAAGCCCCCCCACCACATCCACCAGGTGCTGTACAGCCCCACCAGGGCCAGGCTCAGGACTGCGATGAGGGTCGCCTCGGCCCGGTGGCGTCGCCAGAAGGCGGGCCAGGCTACCAGCCCGGCCACCAGCAAGGGCGTATGCCAAAAGACGCCCCGGTACGGGCTCAGCAGAAGCCCCCAGGCGCCCTGGAGGATGGGCGTGGTGAAGCCCTCGCCCTGGTCAAAGTGATAGCCCGTGTCCAAAGGGTTGCCGAAGCGCAGGAAATTGTAGGCCAGGAGGACAAGGCCGGCCAGGGCGAGGGGCGCGCCGAAGGCCAGGCCCAACGCCAGCCAGCGCCGAAGGGGGACGCCCTCCTGCCAGCGGCGGCGGACACACCAGAGGCCATAGCCGGCCAGGATGGCGATCAGCACTCCGTGGGCGGTCACCGTGGCCAGGGCCACGCCCGCGGCGCTCCCCGCCAGCCACATCCAGCGGCGGCGGCCATCCTGGGACCAGGCCAGCAGGCCGTAAAAGCAGGCCAGCAGGCTCAGGGCGCTGAGGGGCTCGCCGAAGAAGTGGTTGGCGTAGGGCCAGGCGATGGTGCCCAGGCCGAAGAGAAGGCCCAGCACCAGCCCCACCCGGTCGTTGTAGCCCAGCCGCACGGCCGTTCCCCAGAGCAACGCCGCGGTGAATGCGGTCACGATGCCATTCCAGAGCAGGGTGGCCTGGAGCAGGCCCACACCGATGCCCAGCCGGGCAATGGCCAGCCAGAGCAGATACCAGGGCAGGGCCAGGAAGGCAGGAGCCGGCCCCTTTTTGCTGTAGACCTGCCCGTCGGGACCGAAGGCGCCCAACACCTCGCCGGGGCTGTTCACCCACTGGGTCCAGGCGATGGCGTTGGTATCCACATCGCCCCGCAACCCCACGGACTCGGTCACGGCGAAGAGGCTGACCTCGTCCACGATGTGGAAGCGGCCGGCATTGGTGAGGGTGTAGACGCAAATCAGGGCGGAAACCAGCAGGGTCATGCCATATCGTCGAACCTGAGCCATGCTCACACCCCGAAGATCCGAAGCTTGATCACCGCGATGGTGTAATCCCGGAAGATGCGCCAGAAACCGGTCTTGCTGTCCCCGTGGCGACGAAGGATGTAAAAGACCGGCACCTCCAGAATCTTCCAGTTGTTGCGCCAGGCCACCAACAACAGACGGATGAAATAATCGCCGTAGCCGTAAAAGATGCGGGAAAACTTGGGCTCCAGCTGCAGGAGACGCTCCCGGCGCACGGCGAAGAAGCCGCTCAGGTTGTCCTGGATTTGGGTGTGGAAGAGGAAGCGAATGAAGACGTTGTAGAGCAGGCTCAGGCGATAGCGGAGGGCATCTTCCATGCCGCCCCGCATGACAAAGCGGCTGCCGATCACCAGGTCGTAGTAGCGCAGCAGATCCACCATCTGGGGGATCATGGCTGGATCGTGGTTGAAATCGGTGTCCATCACCACCAGGGTATTCCCCTGGGCCCGCAGCAAGCCATCGCAGATGGAGCGGGCCAGGCCCCGGTCCCGGGTGCGCACATACAGGCGGATCCGCCCTTGCCCGGCGGCCACGGGGCCGGTTTCACTGCCGTCGGGCGCCTGGGCAAGCCCGTAGCGCTCCCGCACCACCTGGGCCGTACCGTCCGGGCTGCTGTCGTCCATCACCAGGATCTCATAGCGCCAGGGGTGGGGTGCCAGCTCCTGCTGGATGGCCTCGATCAGGTCGCCGATGTTGTCCCGCTCGTTGTAGGTGGGCAGCACAATGGAGACGTCCACAGCGCCCTCCGATGGTATGGTATCAGGCATGATCTGGCTTACCGGGCTAGTTTGCGGATGGTCTCGCAGATGAACGCCACCTGGCCGTCGGTCAGGCGCGGAGAACTGGGCAGGTTCAACCCCACCCGGCTCAGGGCCAGCGCGGTGGGGCGCGGCTCGGCGGACCGGTACGGCGGCAGGGTGTCCAGGGGATGGAAGAAGGGGCGGCTGTCGATCCCCTCGGCCCGCAGGGCGACGATGAGTTCATCCCGACTGAGGGGATAGGGCTTCTGAACCAGAATGGAGTACATCCAAAAGATGTTGGTATAGCCGGGCGCCTCGGTGGGCAGAGTGATGCCTGGGATGTCGGCCAGGCCGGTCTGGTAGAGGCCGGCGATGGTCCGCTTGCGGCGTAAGAACTCCTCGATGCGGGTCATCTGGGCCACGCCGACGGCTGCCTGCAGGTTGGTCAGGCGGTAGTTGAAGCCCACTTCGTTGTGCCAATAGCGGCTTTCGGGCGGCATGGCGTGGTCCCGCAGCATGCGACAGCGGTTGGCCAGGGCCTCGTCGTTGGTGGTGACCATCCCCCCCTCGCCGGTGGTGATGACCTTGTTGGCGAAGAAGCTGAAAGCAGCCACATGTCCCAGCCCCCCCGTTCGCCGGCCGCGGATGGCCGCGCCGTGGGCTTCGGCCGCGTCCTCCACCACCCACAGGTTGTGGGCCCGGGCCAACTCGTTGATGGCGTCCATGGGCGCGGGGTGGCCGTAGAGGTGCACGGGCATGATGGCCCGGGTCCGGGGGGTGATGCGGCGGGCCACATCGTTGGGATCCAGGGTCCAGGTGACGGGATCCACGTCGGCGAAGACGGGCGTGGCCCCCGTGTAGTGGACGGCATTGGCCGAGGCCACGAAGGTGAGGGCAGGGACGATCACCTCATCGCCCGGACCAATGCCCAGGGCATGGAGGGCCAGGTGGAGGGCGGTGGTGCCATTGCTGGTGGAGATGCCATGGGCCACGCCACAGAAGCGGGCGAACTGGGCCTCGAACTGCTGGACATATTTGCCCAGGCTGCTGATCCAGCTACTGCGCACCGCCTCGGTGACGTACTCCAACTCCAGGTCGCCCAGCCAGGGTTCGTAGACCGGGATGAAGTTGGCCGGCCGGGGCGACTGTTCATGTTCCAGAAAAGGCAACAGCGATAATTGGGTCGGTATCATTATTCACAATGGAGTTTGTAATGGTATACGGCTCATTCGACCGTGATCTCCCCCAACAGGCCTTCCAGGCCGAGGGGATTGCCGGCCCCGTCCACCAGGCCGAGGGGCTCCAGCGTCTCCGCGTCGTAGACCAGCAGACGCAGCTCATAACGGCCAGGCGGGATCTCCGGCGGCTCCAGCATGTAGACGTTCAGGGGCCGGTCGGTAAACGTCCACTCGGCCGGCAGCAGGTGCCGGTCGTTGAGCAGCCGCTGGTCGCTCTGGGCCAGCCGGGCACCCTCGCCGTCGTACAGGGCCACCCGGGCCTTCAGGGGCCGGTCCACGCTGCCGTCTGGCACCCGCTGCCAGCGCAACACCACGGGGATCTTCTCGCCGGGGGCCAGGGGCCGGGTCGGCAGGGAGACGGCTTCCGTCTCCACCGCGGCGGCGAAGCGAAGTTGCAGGGGTACCAGGTTGGGGGCCAGCTCAAAGTGGTTGGGCGGCGCGAGCTGCCACCAGTCGATGGAGTAGCCCTGGAACCACTTTTCGCCGGCCCGTTCGCCCTCCTTGTCCAGCAGGAACGCCACGGCCCTGCGGGGATCGGTGTCGCTTTCGAACCACTGCACCCAGAAGACCCGCTCTGCCTCCCCTGCCCACTGGTTCAGGCGCTGGTCCACGGTGTTAATGTCCACGAACAGATAGCGGGCAGGGGCAGCCTCCGGCCCCTGGGGCTCCACCTCCGGGTCGATGGCGTAGCGCCCGTAGTAGAAACCAAAGGGATACTTCTGGTCCACAAACACCACATCCCCCGGCTGGACCGTCTCCCGCAGCCAGGCAGTCACCCCGCGGATGTCCTCCCGGGCAAAGCGGGGATCGTACAGGTCCCCATGGACGCCAGCAGCCAGGCCCACTCCCAACACCAGCAGAACGGCCGGCCATAGGGGACGCCAGAGCCGTCCCAGGCGGGCCAGGGCCAACCCCATGAGCGCGTACAGGGCCGGGGTGACGAAACTGCTGTAGCGGACGTTGAAGGCGCCCCGATCCAACACTGCGATGTAGTATAGGCTCAGTCCACCCAGGAGCCAAAATACCAGGAAGGGGATATGGCGCCCGCCCCAGGAGAGCCGGGTCAGCCCGACCCCCACCAACACCAGGACGCCCCACAGCCAGAGCGGCCCCAAGCCGGCCAGGCGCTCCGGGGTGAAGGCATAGCCGCCCAGGTAGGCCTGCCAGTTCTGCCACAGGTATTCGGCGACGGTGGGCACCACCAGGTTCGGGTTGGCGTAGGTGGGGATCTGGCGCAGGGCAATGGGGGTCACCGGCGCCACCAGGATCAGGCTGGCCAGGCCGCTACCCAGGAGGCGCCGCCACTCCTGTCGAGGCTGCTCCTGGAAGAGGGTCCACAGGCCCCACCAGACGTACCAGGCCACCAGGATGAAGGCTGCGTTGTAGTGGGTCAGAAAGGCCAGAGACGAGAAGAGGGCATACAGCCCCACAGGCACCCACCCCCGCCAGCCGGGCGGCCGGAGTCGGGCCGGCTCGGTGGCGGCCAGCAGGGCCAGGGCCGCGGCCAGGAGCAGGGCAAAGCCCACGGTGTACATGCGGGTCTCCTGGCTTTCAGCCAGCCAAAAGGGGGAGACCGCGGCCAAAAAGAGGACCATCCCGGCAGCTTCCTGGCTGCCCACCCGCCGGGCCAGGGCAAAGAGGAGGGCCACTCCCAGCACGCCGGCCCAGACACTCAGGAAACGCATCAGGAAGGCCAGATGTACGGGATCCAGGGAGGGGGTGGCGCCGGCCAGGCGGCCCCACAGGTGCAGCAGCCAAAAGTAGACGGGGGGATGGATGTCCAGCTCGGGCGCAGTGGCGATGTGGAGAAAGGGGCGCAAGGCCACGTCGATGTTGCGGGCCTCGTCCCACCAGATGTCCTGGCGGGTCAACTCCTGGAGGCGCAGGGCAAACGCCGCCAGCAACAACACCATCGCCACCCCTGCCCCCGACCAGGAGCGGGATGGCCTGATCCTGCGTCGAGCCATGTCCACATCCACACTCACTGAAAGCCATCCTCAACTTGCTGGCGCTAGTCCAGTCTGGCGTCAATACCACGGCAGAAATTCCGGGTGCCCTCTGGGCGCACCCCCTCTGGTGGGAACTGTCGGCGAATTTCTGTCGGGATTGACCAGGCCCCGGTCGTACGGGGTCGCCGAATGGCCCATTTTAAACGACCCCAGCCGGGTACGCCAAAGTATCGGGGCCCGCAACGGGCAGGCACAGGGGGCGGCCCCTACAATTGGGCGCGGCCCTCGGCCCCGGTGGCCGGGTGGGCAGGCTCCGGCTTGACATCCCGCCCAAGTCCGCCTACGATCCCAGGGCCGTTGGACGCGTCCATCCCCCCATTCCCACCTGGAGGATACCCATGCCCTGGGATACCAACCTGATCAATCTGCGGGACATGCTGGCCGGTCTCTACTGGGACGTGGGCGAGGCCCGCCGGGTGGCCCAGGAGGCGGGCCTGAATGTGCTCCAGATCAGCTTCCAGCCCAAGCCCATCAACAACTGGCACAACATCCTCACCGAGGCCATGAACCAGGGGGGCGATGCCATCCAGGCCATCATCGACGTGGCCCGCAAGGAGTACCCGCGGAACGAACAGCTGCTGGACCTGGCCCAGCGCCACGCCCTCTCCGCCGTCCGCGGGCCGGACATCGCCACCGAGCTGGAATGGAAGGTGCCCGAGGAGGGCGAACACTGGGAGAAGATCATCGGCGTCCAGAGCACCCTGCTGCCCATCGCCTTCCTGGAAATCGGGCTGCAGAAGGCTCGCTCCGTGGCGCGGGTGGTCCGGGGAGACGGCGACACCGGTTCCGGCTTCCTCACCGAACACAACCTGCTGGTGACCAACCACCACGTCCTGCCCACCGCCCAGGAGGCCCACCAGGCCCGGGTGGAATTCAACTACCAGAAGACCGCGGACGGGCTGGACTGTCCGGTCAGCACCTTCCGGTTGGATCCGGACAGCGGCTTCGCCACCGCTGCGGAGGATGACTGGACCCTGGTGCGCATCCTGGGCGACGCCAACGCCGAGTGGGGCGCGCTGCCCCTGCGTCCGGCCACCCCCCGCAAAAACGACCGGGTGATCATCATCCAGCATCCCAGCGGCGGCCCCAAACAGATCGCCATGTACCATAACATGGTCGCCTACGTGGACGACCGCCGCATCCAATATCTGACCGACACCCTGCCCGGCTCATCCGGTTCCCCCGTCTTCGACCACGACTGGAACGTGATCGCGGTCCACCACAGCGGCGGCTGGCTGCGGGAACCGGGCTCCAAACAGGCCTTCTACCGCAACGAAGGCATCCACATCAACCTGGTCATCCAGGGCATGCAGCGCCTGCTGGGCACCTCCTCCGGATGATGCCCCAGCGAGGCATTGAAATGCCTCGCCATCGGGCGGATGGATGGACCACGGTTGAATGGGGTCCTACCCTCTGCGCCCTCTGCGTCTCGGCGGTGTTTGTTATCGTGACATCAAAGGCGCTACTGCACAAAGGTCAAATTAGGACGCTGACCCACGCAGATGGACGCTGATTCGGGTGATTCTCTCCTGCGCTTCTTTGCGCCTTTGCGTTCAAAAACGCCCTTTTTGCAGGGGAGTCGTCAAACAGATCGCAAACACAACGCTGATGCAGCGTTGACACGCAGATGGGAGAATGGAGGGGAAGCAGAAAGAACGAGGGCAAGGGGGAACATTATGGCCATCGATACGGTCATTCATACCAATCAATATAGCATCGACCGGGTGCTGAAGGCCGGCGTGCCGGTCTTGCTGGTGTTCTGGCGCCCGGATGCCAAACCCAGCACCGAGCTGGATCCCACGTTGACGGATCTGGCCGCCCGCTTCGCGGGCAAGGCGATCATCGCCAAAATCCATGCCGGCGAGGAAGAGACCCTGGTGCGGCGCTACGGCGTACGCGCCCTGCCGACGCTGGTGTTCGTCAAGAACGGGGAAGTGGTCGCCCAGGCCGAGGGGGCCGCCCAGGCCGGGGCGTTGGAAGCCTGGCTGCGCTATCTGGTGGAGGGCGGCAGCCGCCCGGCCCTGCCCAGCGGACCGGCGGTGCCCCTGCGGGAGCCGGCCCGCACCATGGCGGGAGCCAGCACAGGCCAGCCACAGCCCAGGCCCGCCAGCCGGCCCACCGGGCAACGTCAACGCCCGCGGCAGCCCGCGGGCCAGCAGCCCCCGGCCAACGGCAAGCCGGTCACCCTGACCGACGCCAATTTCCAGCAGGTCATCAACGGGCCGCAGCCGGTCCTGGTGGACTTCTGGGCGCCCTGGTGTGGCCCCTGCAACATGGTGGCGCCCGCGGTCGAACAACTGGCCCAGGAGTTCCAGGGCCGGGCCGTGGTGGGCAAACTCAACGTGGACGAAAACCAGCGCACGGCCCAGCAGTATCAGATCATGAGCATCCCGGCGCTCTACATCTTCAAGAATGGCCAGGTGGTGGACCGGCTCATCGGCGTGCAGCCCCTGGCCGCCCTGCGCCAGCGCCTGGCTCGACATGTGAACTGACGCGAGGGACGAATCATGGCGGAAATGGGTCGCATGCTCATGTGGATCGGGGCCATGCTGTTTGTCATTGGCCTGATCTTTGCGTTCGCCGGTCGCATCCCCGGGCTGGGTCATCTGCCGGGAGACATCGTCTACCGGCGGGGGAACTTCACCCTCTACGCGCCCCTGGGTACCATGATCCTGCTGAGCATCCTGCTCACGGTGGTGCTCAACCTGGTGGCCCGGTGGATGCGCTGACCGCTGATAGCGACTGGGTCGGCATCCTCAGATGCCGACCCAGTCGCTATGGTGGTCCATGGGCGGCGTGAGCATCCTCAGACGCGTTGTAATCTGTGGAATCTATGGCTGAAAAGAAAATGCAAAGATAGGGATCAATGGGCCACCGACCCATCGGCATGGAAGTAGCCGGTAATCTTCTGGGGTCGGTAGGGGAATTGGGCCAGGCGGCTCTCCACGATCTCCACGCCGATGCCGGGCCGGTCGGAGACCCGGATGTACCCCCCTTCCCGGGTGACGGGCTCATCCACGATTTCGTTGTAGGCGTCGGCGAAGGTATGGCTCTCCATGAGCACGTAGTTGGGGATGGCCGCGTCCAGGTGCACGAAGGCGGCCACGTTCACCGGGCTGCCCATGAGGTGGGGGAAGATGCCCACGAAGGCGGCCTCCGCCATGCCGGCGATCTTTTTGAGCTGGGTGAAACCACCGGCCAGGGAGAGGTCCGGCCGGATCAGGCTGACCACCTGACGGTCGATCAGATCCTTGAACTGCTGGATGGCATAGAAACGCTCGCCCGTGGCGATGGGCAGATGGACGTGGCGGGCCACATAGGCCAGCGCCTCCACACTCTCCGGCGGCAGGGGATCCTCGTAGTAGAGGAGCCGGTACGGGGCCAGCTCACCGGCCAGCACAATGGCCTGCTCCGGCCGCAGGTTGCGGTGGATCTCCACCCCCAGGTCGATGCCATCGCCCACGGCTTCCCGGATGGCCGCCACAATGGCCACCGCATCGTCGATCACCTGGGTGGGGGTCTTCTGCTCCCAGTCGGGGAAGAAGGGCATGGTGCGCAACGACAGATAGCCGGCTTCCACCTGCTCCCGGGCGCTCTCGGCCCGGGCCTCCACACTGTCCCCCACCACGTTGGCGAAGACCTTGACCCGATCCCGGCATTTGCCGCCCAGCAGCTGGTGGACCGGCAGCCCCACCGACTTGCCCAGGATGTCCCACATGGCCATGTCCAGCGCACTCAGGGCCGCGCTCAACACCGCGCCGGCAAAGTGGGTGTTGCGCGAGACCACCTGATAGTGGTGCTCCATCCGCCGGGGATCCTTCCCCACGTAGTAGTCGCTCAGCTCCTCGATGGCATGGTAGACGCTCTTATGGTGCGCCCAGAGACCCGCCTCGCCGTTGCCCACGATCCCTTCGTCCGTGTAGACCCGGACCAGCAGGAATCGGTCCACCAGAAATGGGGTAATCCGCTCGATTTTCATGGCTACTCCTGAGCTGGGGTTTGTGAGCTGGGGTTGATAAAGGATGCCCACCCATTGTACCACAGCCTTCCGCCCCACCCCCGTTCCATTTTGACAGAAATTACTTTGCCGGCTAATATTATGCCGGCAAAGTAATTCACGTGCAGTCCCCGTGGCCGGGATTCGTACGGCCACCGTCAGGAGCACCATGGACCATCCACCGGGCGACCGCCCCCCTGAAAACCCAGCCAGAAGCTCATCAGGCGAAAAGACACCCCAGGATACCCCGGGGCACGACGAGTCCCTGGACCGGCTGCTGGTCCACGTCTGCCGGCTCCACTACGTGCGCGCCCACGCCCTGCTGGAAGAGATCGGCCTCTACCGGGGCCAGCCGCCCCTGTTGGAGGCCCTCTGGCAGCAGGAGGGGCGCACCCATTCCGAGCTGGCCGCCCTGCTCCACATCCATCCCGCCACCGTCACCAAGATGATCCAGCGCATGGAGCAGGCGGGCTTTGTGGAGCGCCGCCGGGATCCCCAGGACCAGCGCGTCTCCCGGGTCTACCTCACCCAGGCGGGCCGGGATATCCGCCAGCAGGTGCGGGCCATCCAGCGGCAGATGGAAGCGGACGCGTTCGCCGGCCTGGAGCCAGCCGAGCGGGAGCAGATTCGCCGGCTGCTGGAGCGAGTCCGGGACAATTTGGCGCGTCTGGCCAGCCTGTGACGGGTAGGTGGCCGCGTACGTAAACCCATGCTTCTGGCATGGTGCGTAGTCCGTGGAGAGGCCCACGCACCATGCGCCACAACATCCACAGGCACATTGACGCCGCTTTGCACGACACAGACACAAAAAGGCTATCTGCTGCAATGAAATCCTTTCGAGAACTGATCCCCTTTCTCCGGCCCTATCGGCTGGCCGTCTTCATGGCCCCGCTCTTGATGCTCGTCGAAGTCGCCATGGACTTGATGCAGCCCCGCCTCCTGGAGCAGATCGTGGACCGCGGCATTGCCCAGGGCAACATGCGCCTGGTGATCCAGACCGGCCTGCTCATGGTGGGCCTGGCGCTGGTGGGCGCGGTGGGCGGCGTGGGCAACACCTTCCTGGCTGTGCGCATCGCCCATCGCTCCGGCGCAGACCTGCGGGATGCCCTCTTCGCCCGGGTACTGGACTTTTCCTTCGGCAACCTGGATCGCCTGGAGACAGGACAGCTCGTCACCCGCCTCACCAACGACGTGACCCAGGTCCAGGAGGTGGTCCTGATTCTGGTGCGCATTCTGGTGCGCGCGCCCCTGCTGCTGGTGGGCAGCCTGATCATGGGTGTCCTCACCAGCCCCAGGCTGGCCCTCCTGCTGCTGGCCCTCTCCCCCTTCATCCTGGGGCTGCTCTTCTGGGTGATCGCCCGGGCCCATCCCCTCTTCGCTGCGGTGCAGGAACGGCTGGATCGGGTGAACACGGTGATGCAGGAGAATCTGGCCGGCGTGCGGGTGGTCAAAGCCTTTGTGCGCAGCGCCTATGAGCAGACACGCTTCGGCCAGGCCAACGACGCCCTGCGGGACCAGACCATCCAGGCCATGCAGCTGATGGCCCTGGTGATGCCCCTGATGATGCTCTTCGTCAACCTGGGCGTGGTGGGGGTGATCTGGTTCGGCGGCCGCATGGTGGTGGGTGGCCAGCTGGCCGTGGGTCAGATCATCGCCTTCGTCAACTACCTGCTCCAGGCCCTCTTCTCCTTGATGATGGTGGGCATGCTGCTGGTGCGGGTCTCCCGAGCCGCGGCCTCGGCCGATCGCATCGTCGAGGTGCTGCATAGCCAGCCGGACATCCAGGACCGCCCGGACGCCGGCGACCTGGCCCAGGTGCAGGGCCAAATCTGCTTCGAGGATGTGACCTTCAGCTACAACGGCCAGGCCCAGCCGGTGTTACAGGAGATCCGCTTCAGCGCCAGCCCCGGCGAGACGGTGGCCATCCTGGGTGCCACCGGTTCCGGCAAGTCCAGCCTGGTGCACCTGATCCCCCGCTTCTACGATGTGAAGGCCGGCCGGGTGCTGGTGGATGGGGTGGACGTGCGCCAGGTACGGCAGGCGTCCCTGCGGCGTCACATCAGCGTAGCCCTCCAGGAAGCCGTGCTCTTCACCGGGACCATCCGGGACAACATCCGCTACGGCTGTCCCGACGCCAGCGAGGAGGAAGTCATCGCCGCGGCCAAAGCAGCCCAGATCCACGATTTCATCGTCCAGCTTCCCGAAGGCTACGACACCCGGGTGGGCCAGCGGGGCGTCAACCTCTCCGGCGGCCAGAAGCAGCGCATCGCCATCGCCCGGGCCCTGATCCGCCGTCCGGCCATCCTCATCCTGGACGACAGCACCAGCGCGGTGGATGTGGAGACGGAGGCCTGCATCCAGGAGGCCCTGGCCAGTGCCATGGCCAACCACACCCGCATCATCATTGCCCAGCGCATCAGCTCGGTGGTGGCTGCCGACAAGATCATCGTCCTGGACAACGGCCGCATCTGCGGCATGGGAACCCACCAGGAGCTGCTGGCCACCAACCCGATCTACCAGGAAATCTACACTTCCCAGTTGGGAAATGGGGTGAAACAACATGGCTGAACAACGGACCCAACCACGCCAGGTTCCTCCGCTCTTGGGGCCGGGCGGCCCCGGCGGGCCGGGTGCCGGCCTGGGCAGCGGCCAGAAACCGCGGGATGCCCGGGGCACCCTGCGCCGCATCTGGGGCTATTTGCGCCACCAGAAACAGGGATTGGCCTTCGTCTTCCTCATGAGCGCCCTGAGCACCGGCCTGGGCCTGCTGGGCCCCTGGCTCATGGGCATGGCCATCGACGACTACATCATGGCCGGCGACCTGGTGGGGCTGGCCCGCATCGCCTGGCTGATGCTCATCGTCTACCTGCTCACCTCCCTGACCACCTGGCTCCAGACCTACGCCATGGCCGCGGTGGCCCAGCAGGCGGTCCACGCCATCCGCCGGGATCTCTTCGCCAGGCTGCAAACCCTCTCCCTCCGCTTCTTCGACCAGCGCCCCCATGGCGAGCTCATGAGCCGCCTGACCAACGACGTGGAGAACATCTCCAACGTCCTGACGGAGGGTGTGACCCAGTTTTTCGCCAGCATCCTGATGCTGGTGGGCGTGGCCGCCATGATGCTGGCCCTCAACGTGCGCCTGGCCGCGGTCAGCCTGGTGACCATCCCCCTGATGGTCTCCCTCACCTCCTGGGTGGCCCGGCGGACCCGCAGCGGCTTCCGGGCCCAGCAGCGTACCCTGGGCGAACTGAACGGCCTCATCGAAGAAACGGTGACGGGCGAGCGGGTGGTGAAGGCCTACGGCCAGGAGCAGGCCACCCTGGACGCGTTCCGCAAGGCCAACCAGGCCTATCGGGATGCGGCCATCCACGCCCAGACCTACGCGCTGATCCTGGGGCCCATGACCAACTTCGTCAACAACGTGGGCTATGCGGTGGTGGCTTGCGCCGGCGGCTGGATGGCCCTGCTGGGCTGGGTGACCGTGGGCACCATCGCAGCGTTCGTCAACTATGCCCGGCAGTTCGGCCGCCCGCTGAACCAGATCGCCAACCTCTACAACGCCATCCAGTCCGCCATCGCCGGCGCCGAGCGGGTCTTTGAAGTGCTGGACGAAGTGCCGGAGATCACCGATGCGCCCGGCGCCATTGCCCTGTCCCAGATTCGGGGGGAGGTGATTTTCGAGGATGTCTCTTTCAGCTACGACGGGAAGACGCCGACCCTCAAGGGGGTGAGCCTCCACGCCCGACCGGGCCAGGTGGTGGCCCTGGTGGGCCCCACCGGCGCGGGCAAGACCACCATCGTCAACCTGCTCACCCGCTTCTACGACGTGGACTCGGGGCGGATCACCATCGACGGCCACGACATCCGTCACATCCAGGTGGATACCCTGCGCCGGCACCTGGGCATCGTGCTCCAGGACACCTTCCTCTTCTCCGGCACGGTGATGGAGAACATCCGCTACGGCCGGCTGGACGCCACCGACGAAGAGGTCTACCAGGCAGCCCGGCTGGCCAATGCGGACCACTTCATCCGCAGCCTGCCCCAGGGGTACCAGACCCTGCTTTCCGAACGGGGCAGCAACCTGAGCCAGGGGCAGCGCCAGCTCCTGGCCATCGCCCGGGCCATCCTGGCCGCGCCCCAGATCCTGATCCTGGACGAGGCCACCAGCAGCGTGGACACCCGCACAGAGCTCCAGATCCAGGAAGCCTTTCTACGCCTGATGCAGGGGAGAACCAGCTTCGTCATTGCCCACCGCCTGAGCACCATCCGCAACGCCGACCAGATCCTGGTCATCCGCGACGGTCAGGTGGTGGAGCGGGGACGCCACGAGGAGTTGCTGGCCCGCCGGGGATTCTACCACCAGCTGTACACCAGCCAGTTCCACTTTGTGCTGCCAGAACACCCGTACAGCCCGGCGTAAAAGCCGCGGCAGAAATTGGCGGCGTTAAAATTGGCGGCGTTAAGAGGCATCCTGGGCGGCCCGGCGTGTTGGATGCCCCCATCGTCTGGCGGGCGCCGTCCTCAGCCATCCACCAGGCCGGCCCGCAGCACCCGCAGGTCCCCCTCCCGGCGGGTGATCCGTCGGGCGTCCATCTCTTCCAGCAGGGCCTGGGCATACTTGCGGCTGGTCTGGAGCAGGTCCCGAGCCTGGGCCAGGGTGATGGTCCCTTGCTCCTGGAGGAAGGCCTGGACCTGGGCCACCGCGGCTTCGAATTCTTCCCGGCGGAACAGGACGCCGCCCCCCAGGCGCACCAGTTGCCCCTGCTCGATGAGCATCTCCAGCAGGGGCTCGTCGCCGCCCAGCAGGCGGAGGACGTCGCCAGGGTTGGGGGGAGACATGCCGGCCCGGGCAAAGGCCGCGAGCAGGCGGTCCACCCGGGCCTGCTGCTCGGGGGAGGGGCGGGGCACAAAGCCCGGCAGCCAGACGACGCTGTCGTCGGCCTCCAGCAGGCCCTGCTCCTGGGCCCGCTGGATCAGCGCGTTGAAGATCCGGACGGAGAGGCTGCCGCCATCCCGCTGGCCCAACACCCGGCTACGCAACTCCCCCCGGGGCATCCCCCGCCGCAGGGGAAACTGGGCATGGAAATGCTCCACCTGGCGGGCCATCCGCCCAACCAGCTCCTCCCACGCCTCGGGCGTCAGCCAGACCGGCTCGCTGCCGGCATCCAGGGCCAGGGCCGCGCCGCTCCGCTGGAGCTCGGCCAGGGTTTCCTGGGCCACGGCCAGGTCCAGGCCGCTGTGGGCGAAGAGTTCTGCCGCCGGGGTGAGGGGGAAGCGGGCGAGGGTCTGAAGCAGGATCTCGTCCGGCGTGCCCTGGGCCAGGGTCTGAAAACGTGCCAGCACGGCGGGGTCAAAGCGGCGCCATCGGCGGCGGGGATGGGGGTTGAGGATCTGGCCGCCGCCCAGGGTCATGCTGGGAGAGGGCTGGCGCAGGATGTAGCGGTCGCCGGCTGCCACCACCACCGGCCGGGCCAGGCGCAGCTGGAGCCAGCCCTGCTGGCCGGGTTCCAGGCGTTCCGTCCCCAGGAGGCGCACCCGGGCCGGCACCTCCGCGGCGCCGCTGAAAAAATCCACAGGCTGGTTGTGGGTCAGGGGCTTGGGCGCGTCGGCCAGGAGGCGAAAGGAGACGTCCACCAGGAGGGTGGGCTCCAGCGTGCCGGGCTTGACCACCACATCCCCCCGGTGGATGGCGTCGGCGCTGACGCCGCTGAGGTTAATGGCCACCCGGCTGCCCGGCGCTGCCCGCTGGATGGGCTGCCGATGGGACTGGAGCCCCCGGATCCGGGCCGAAATGCCCGGCGGCAGGATCTCCACGGCGTCCCCGACGGCCAGGTGACCGTCGCTCAGGGTGCCGGTGACAATGGTGCCGAAGCCGCTGAGGGTGAAGACCCGGTCCACAGGCAGGCGGGGGCGTCCCCGCTGGCGGCGAGGGGGGAGATCTCCCAAAAGCCGGGCCAGGGTCTGGCGGAGCTCGTCCAGGCCGGCGCCGGTGCGGGCGCTGACGGGGACGATGGGCGCCCCGGCGAAGCGGGTTTCCTGGAGCAGCTCGGCCACGTCCAACTCCACCAGCGCCAGCCACTCGGGATCGTCTACCAGATCAACCTTGGTGAGGGCGACCATGCCCGTGGGCACGGCCAGCAGGTCCAGGATGGCCAGGTGCTCCCGGGTCTGGGGCATGACGCCTTCATCGGCGGCGATGACCAGCACGGCCGCGTCGATGCTGCCCACGCCGGCCAGCATGTTCTTGATGAAGTCGATGTGGCCGGGCACATCCACAATGCCCACGCTTTCCACCGAGCCATCGGGCTGGGGCAGGTCCATCCAGGCGAAGCCCAGGTCGATGGTGAGTCCCCGGGCCTTTTCTTCCTGGAGGCGATCCGGGTCGATGCCGGTCAGAGCCCGAACCAGGGTGGACTTGCCGTGGTCCACGTGGCCGGCGGTGCCGATAACGCGCATGGAAAAGCCCTAGCCCCGGGGGGCGCCGTTCTTCTGCTCGGCCGAGTTGTCGCCGGTCATCACGCCGGGCGTGCGACGGCCGGCCACCTGGCTGGCGTAGAGTTCGGCGTTGCGCCGCTGGCGCTGCCACTCCTCCTCCATGGTGCGCACCTTTTCGTCCCGCTCTTTGACCGCGTTCTGCATGCCTTCCAGCCAGGCCTGGGCGGTGGTCAGGAAGTAGTTGCCGTAGGTTTCCTGCAACTTCCAGAGCTGTTGGATGAGGGCCTCGTGGACCTTCAGGTCGTGGTGGATGGGGGGGAAGCGCTCCACGATCTCCCGGTTGAACTTGTCCTGCTCGGACCAGAGATGTTCCTGGCGTAGCTCGGCCTTGCGGCGTTTCTTCTCGAAATCTTCCCGGAACTCGTCCATCTCCCGGCGGGTGCGCTCTTCGGCCAGGCGCTGGAGCTCCTGCACCTGGCTCTGCTCCCGCAGGATCAGGTCCTTGAACTCCTGCATCTCGTGGACGGCCCGGCGGCTGATGTCGATCTGCTGGGCGAAGTTCTGCACCCGCTCGTAGGCCTGGTTGACCAGGGACTTGTGTTCTTCCAGGGTCTCCTGCCAGCGGGCGATGACCTGTTCCCGGTCGACGATGGTGGAGCGGACCTTCTCCATGAAGGTGACCTGCTGCTCCCGCAGGTTCTCCACCATGGGTGGGATCTTCTCCACCTCGTTGGCCGTCTTGCGCACGCTTTCTTCCAGGATGGGAATGCGGCCGGACACGGCTTCGATGCGCTTGAAGAGCTCCACCGTCTCCTGTTGAAGCTGGGCGATGCGTTTGGTGTCGCTGGTGCGCTGCTCGGCCAGGAAGGGAATCTGGCGGGTGCGCTCCTCGATCTCCTTGGCCAGGGCGCCGATCTGGTTGCGCACGCCCATGATCAGCTCGGAGAGCCGGTCGTCCTCCACCGAGCGGATGTCGATGGCTTCTTCCAGGCGGGTGATGCGGGGCAGCTCCTTGCGCAGCTCGCTGATCTCCCGGCTGAGCATCTCCCGGTCGCTCAAGCGGGCCCGCTCCAGCTCCCGTTGCCCCTGGACCCGGGCCTCTTCGATGCGCTCGATCATGCCGGCCAGCTCGTGCTTGGTGTTTTGGATCGCGTGCTCGATCTGGCCGAACTTGGCCAGGTGTGCCTGGGTGCCGGCCACCCGGCTCTCGAGTTCCTGGATGCGCCGGGCCTGCTCGATGATGTCGGCGGATTGGGCCTCGATGCGCTGCTGCAGCCGTGCGATCTCGGCGCGATCCCGACGGTGTTCTTCGTCCAACCAGTTGACCATCTGGGCAAGTTGGGCTATGTCCATGGTATCTCACCTCAAGTGTCAGGCTCATCGACCGCCTGGGTCGATTCAGCCAGCGGCAGCGCGCTGGCGAAGGTCTGCATCCAGGTTCGCGGAGTAGATGAGCGAAGTATCAGATCCATCCTATTGGCGCGAAACGTTCTTGATTATACCATTGCCGGAAGTGGGCCATCAAACGGGCCTGGATCGGGGGGTATAGTTCAAGATCGTCGGCGTTCGCCCATCGGACGCCGACGTAGGGGCGCTGCTTGCTGCGCCCGGCACGGACAGGGCAAGTCACGGACAGGGCAAGTCACGGACAGGGCGGGGACCCCTCTGGGCCCCTGTCCCTACAGCCTGCACCGACAAATATGAAATATACCTGGATCGGGGATGCGTCGCTGTTCAGCGTTCATCGGCGTGAATCTGCGTCCTTTTTTCACGGCTTTCACGGCAGGATGCCGATTCCCCGTCGAAATCGTAAACGACTGAAACTGACTCTGGCGTCTGGAGGGAGCGGAGAAAGGCGCGGCTTTGGTTTGACCAATGGCAAAGTCGGCTGCTAAAATGCCGTCAACTTTTGGTTGCACGGGCCACCTGGGTAGGTGTCAGCGTAGACAGATGACCCTGGCTGTGGTAGCAGATGGCATTGTGGCCGGCACGGTCGGTGTTCGTTCCCTGCAGAGCTTCCCAATGAGAATACCACTATGCAAATTGGCGTTGATGCTCGGCTGATGTACCATCAGCCTGCCGGGATCAGCCGGTATACCTGGCACTTGCTCCATGCCCTGGCGAAACTGAACCAGCGTGATACGTTTACCATTTTCCAGCACCGCAAGCACCGGACCCCCCTGATTTCTCAGCCCAATTTCCGCCGGGCTACCTTGTTCGCGCCGGTCCACACACGGCTCGAGCAGTTCATGCTTCCCCTGGAGCTGCTCCTGCACCCGCTGGACCTGCTCCACAGTCCGGACTTCATTCCGCCCCTGCACGCGGCGGTGCCCACGGTCATCACCGTCCATGACCTGGCCTTTCTCCACTGGCCCCACTTCCTGACCAAGGACAGCGCGGCCTACTACGGCCAGATCGACCGGGCCGTGCGCCGGGCGCGCCACATCATCGTGCCCAGCGAAAGCACCCGCCAGGACCTGATCGCCCAACTGGGCGTCCCCCATAACAAGGTGAGCGTCATCTACGAAGCCGCGGACGCCCGCTTCGTGCCCCTGCCCCAGGAGACCACCCGGCAGGAGGTCTGCCGCAAGTTCGGCCTGCCGCCCACCTACGTGCTCTTCGTGGGGACCATCGAGCCGCGCAAAAATGTGAACGGCCTGCTCCACGCCTTCCGCTACCTGCTGGACAAGTACGGGTTGCGGGATGTGGGCCTGGCCATCGCCGGGGGCAAAGGCTGGCTATACGAAGAGACCCTGGCCACCATCGAAACCCTGAACCTGCAAAAGCAGACCTTCCTCCTGGGCCGGGTCAGCGACGACGACCTCCATAAGCTCTACGTGGGAGCTCGCTGCCACGTCCACGCCGCCCACTACGAAGGCTTTGGCCTCCCACCCCTGGAAGCCATGGCCTGCGGCACCCCTACCATCGTCAGCAACGTGAGCAGCCTCCCCGAAGTGGTGGGCGACGCCGCCCTCCTGGTCCACCCCAAAAACTGGGAGGAGATCGCGGTGGCCCTCCACCGTCTGCTCACCGACGATGACCTCCACGCCGAGCTGCGGGCCAAGGGGCTGCAACGGGCCCGCTGCTTCAGCTGGGAAATCGCCGCCCGCAAGACCCTGGAAGTCTATCAACAGGCGCTGACATCGCCGTCCTCCCTGCCCGCCGCCGGGCGCACGCCCGCGTCCTCCCGGCCGGCCAATCGCCTGTAGCCCGCGGAGTGATCCAGGCCAAGGACATGCGGATTCTGGTACTGACGCCCCAGCTTCCCTATCCCCCGCGCCAGGGCACCACCATCCGCAACTACAACCTGATCCGGGAGCTGGCCAGGCGACACCAGGTTGACCTGGCCACCTTCCTGGCCCCTGGCGAAGCCCTGAGCCCGGAGAATCGCCTCCACCAGCACTGCCGGCGCATCCTCACCGCCTCCCAGCCAGCACGCAGCCTGGCCCAACGGGCCTGGACCACCCTCACCTCCAGCCGGCCCGACATGGCTCTGCGGCTGGAAAGCCCCGCCATGCATCGCCTGGTACAGGAGCTGGCCCAGACAGAGGCCTATGACATCGTCCAGGTGGAGGGGATCGAGATGGCCCAGTACGGCCTGCAGGCGGTGAGGGCCAGCCGGGAAGGCCGCCCAGCCCTGATCTTCGACGATCACAACTGCGAGTACCTGCTCCAGCAGCGCAACGCATTCACCGACCTTCGCCAACCCCGCCGCTGGGTGGCCGCCGCCTACAGCCTGATCCAGTGGCTGAAACTCCGCCGGTACGAGGCCCACATCTGCCGGGCCGCGACGGCCACCGTGGCCGTCAGCCCGGCCGACCGTGAGGCCCTCCAGCGCATCGTGCCCGACGTCCCCGTGGCGGTGGTGCCCAACGGCATCGATCTGGAAGCCTATCGCCCGGCCCCGGCCCAATCAACCAGTCCCAACCTGGTCTTCACCGGCAAGATGGACTACCGTCCCAACATCGACGCCGCCCTCTGGTTCGGCCAACAAGTGTTGCCCCGGGTTCGGGAGCAGATGCCCGAAGCCCGCTTCCAGATCGTGGGGATGAACCCCCACCCGCGCCTGGACGTATTGCGCAGCGACCCGGCGGTGGAGATCACCGGTGCCGTGCCGGATACCCGACCGTACATCCACGCCGCGGCCGTCTACGTCATCCCCATGCGGGTGGGCGGCGGCACCCGCTTCAAGGCGCTGGAGGCCATGGCCTGCGGCAAGGCCATCGTCAGCACCCGCCTGGGGGTGGAGGGCATTCCCGTGACCCACGGCCAGGAGCTCCTCCTGGCCGACACACCGGACGCCTTTGCCGCCGCCGTGGTTCATCTGCTGCAGGATCAGGCCGAGGGCGGCGCCCAGGGCCGGCAGCTGGGCCACCAGGCCCGCCGCTTTGTGGAAGACCACTACGGCTGGGCCCAGATCGTCCCCAGGCTGGAGGCCGTCTATCAGGCTGCCCTCCAGCCTGGAACCGGAACTGGAAACGGCCCATCCGTCTTTCGTCCTTCGTCGACCTCGACCGAAGAGTGAACGATGACCGAGGAGTGAACGATGCAGACAAGCGAACGAACCGTCCGGGTCGGTTTTATCGGCGCAGGCTGGACCGAACGGGTCCAGATCCCCACCTTCCAACTGGGTGGCCTGACCGCCCAGGCCATCTGCGCGGGCCACGTGGAGAACGCCCAACGGGTGGCCCAGCGCTGGGGCATCCCCGAGGTGTACGCATCCTGGCAGGAGCTCATCACGGCCGAAACGGTGGACGTGGTGAGCATCGTCACGCCGCCCTACCTCCACCGGGAGATGGCCGTGGCCGCCCTGCAGGCCGGCAAGCACGTCATCTGTGAAAAGCCGGCGGCCCTCAACGTAGCCGAAGCCGAAGCCATGCTGGCCGCGGCCCAGGCCGCGCCCGATCAGATGGCCATCCTCGACCATGAGCTGCGCTTCCACCCCCTGCGGGCCCAACTGCGCCGGCTGGTGCGTAACGGCTACGTGGGCAACGTGCTCACGGTCAACATGGACTGGCGCTACCCCTACCGGCTGGACCCGGCTACGCCCTTCAGCTGGCACCATGACGCGACCCGGGGCGGCGGCATGCTGGCCGCGCTGGGCAGCCATCTGTTGGACCTGGCCCGCTGGATCTTCGGGCGCATCGAGGCCATCAGCGCCCGGCTTCAGATCGGCCACTACTATCGCACCGACCCGGCCACCAACACGCCCCAGCAGGTCACCGCGGACGACCACGCGGAGCTGTGGCTGCGCTTCCACAGCGGCGCCCAGGGCACCCTGGTGGTCACCGGTCTGGACCCCGAACACCGGGGCATGGCCCTGGAGGTGGTGGGCACCGATGGCGCCCTGCGCCTGGACCGGTCGGATCGGCTCTGGGGCAAGCGAGGGGCCGCCTTCCCCAACGGCGAGTGGGAGCCCATCGAGCCGGAGGAGCCCCTGGTGGATCGCGCCCAACTGCCCATCGACACCCCCTTTGCCGTGGGCAGCTACTACCTGGCCCGGGCCGTGGCCGGCGCCCTGAGCACCGGCGTCACCACCCTGCCCGATGCGGCCAGCTTCTACGACGGCCTGGCCGTCCAACGGGCCCTGGACGCGGCCCGGCGCAGCCATGGGGAGATGCGTTGGGTGCAGCTATGACGGGCGCAGCCAGCAGCACCCGCCTGCGCCGCCCTGTTGTTGACGTTATTGCGCGGGCGGTGATTTCCCACTACAATGAAGACCTGTTGGCCCGCCCCCAGACTGCAACCGGTGACAACTGCAACCGGTAAAAGAGGAAACATATGGCCCAAACCGACCGTGGCTCCTGGCTGGAACGTCTCAGCAACCGCATCTTCGCCATCCCATCGGTGGCCCAGTGGTGGGCCCGCTGGCGGGCCGGGCGCATGCCCGCCGTGATCGATCCAGCCACCGGCATCCCCTTTGCCCGGCTGGCGAAGCCCCTGGCCCAATGCCGGGCCGCCCTGATCACCACCGGCGGCGTCCATCGGGTCGACCAGCGCCCCTTCGACATGGAAAACCCGGACGGCGACGCCACCTATCGGGAGATCCCGGGGGACGTGGCCCTGGCCGAGCTCACCATCACCCACAAGTATTACGATCACCGGGACGCGGACCAGGACATCAACGTCATCTTTCCGCTGGAACACTTTCGCGACCTGGCGGCGCAGGGCGTCATCGGCCAGGTAGCCCCACGCCATTTTGGCTTCATGGGCCATATCGATGGCGAGCTGATCCAGGTACTCACCCGGCGGACCGCGCCGGAGGTGGCCCAGAAGCTGCGGCAGGATGAGGTGGACTTTGCCCTCCTGACGCCGGCCTGAGGGCTGTGCAATCGGTCCGTGGGACTGATCGCACGAGCCATCGAATCGGTGGGGATCCCCACCGTGGCCATTTCCCTGGCCCGGGATCTGACCGAGGCCGTCGGCGTGCCCCGGGCGGTCTTCGTCCGCTGGCCCCTGGGCCACCCGTTGGGGGAGCCCCACGCGCCGGCCCAGCAGCGCACGATGATCTTCGAGGCGCTCAAACTGCTGGTGCATGGCCGACAGCCAGGCCAGATCGTGGAGCCGGGCTTCCGCTGGCGGCGGGAGAGATACAACGAACCGAACTGGGACGCCTTGCAAAACCCGGAAACCCTGGATACGCCCTGATGAGCCTACACGACCGTCCGTCGGCCCCGGCGCCGAGGCTGCGCTGGACCGGCATCCTGTTCGCCCTGGCCGCCAATCTCTTCCTGGTCACCGCGGCCCACCTGTTCGTCGGGCGGCTGTTCGGGCCAGGGGCCCTGGCGCCAGAGCTGTTGGCCACAGTAGCCGCGCCCGTACTGGCCGGCGTGGCCACGGCCCTCTACGTGGAGAGCCGGGGCGCCATGCACGCCTTCATCGGCGGCATGGCCAGCGCCGTTCTCCTGGGCTTGCTGGTCTTTGCCGGGGTGTGGCAGATGGCCATCTTCGCCGGGGCCTTCTGCACCCTGGGCGGTGCGCTGACGGAGATCCTCCTGCGGCGTCGCCGCCGGGATCGTTGACCAGGTGAAACTTTCGACTGAAACCTTGATTGAAACCTTGATTGAAATCTTGTAAGGAAAGGACAAAACCCCATGCCCCATAAACAGTGGTCGCAGCCCCCCGCCATGCAGATCGACCCCGACAAGCGCTACACCGCGCAGATCGAGACCAACCGGGGGACCATCGTCCTGGAGCTCTATCCCGAGTACGCGCCCAAGACGGTCAACAACTTCGTCTTTTTGGCCCGGGAAGGCTTCTACGATGGCGTCTCCTTCCACCGGGTCATCAGCGACTTTGTGATCCAGGGGGGCGACCCCACGGGCACCGGCCGGGGTGGCCCAGGCTACCGCTTCGAGGACGAGGTGAAGGACAACCCCCTGCGCCACGAGACCGGCGTCATCTCCATGGCCAACGCCGGCCCCAACACCAATGGCAGCCAGTTCTTCATCACCCACTCGCCCCAGCCCCATCTGGACGGCAAACACACGGTCTTCGGCAAGGTGATCCAGGGCCAGGATGTGGTCAACGCCATCCGCCAGGGGGACAAGATGCTCAAGGTGGTCATCCGGGAAGAGTGAGGGAGGCGGCTTCAGGGTTCGTCGATTGGCAATAGCAACGTAGTGGGTGGTGCGTAGAGCGTGGTTCATGGATCGGTGGATGCCCTACGCACCTCGCGCCAGAAGAGAGGAGGCAAGCGATGGTAACCGCAATTGTGCTGATCAACGTCCAACATGGTCGCATCAACGAGATTGCCGAGCAGCTGGTGGAGATGGATGGGGTGGCCGAGGTGTACTCGGTGGGCGGCCGCTTCGACCTGGTGGCCATCATCCGGGTCAAGACCAACGAACAGATGGCTGACCTGGTCACCAACCGCATGTTACGCATCGACGGCATCGAAAAGACCGAGACCCTGATCGCGTTCAAGGCCTACTCCAAGCACGACCTGGAGCGCATGTTCGCCATCGGCATCGAGCGGGCATAGGCCCACCCGCAGCCGGGGCGACTACCGGGAACTCGCCCCGGCCTGGGTCGCAGAAGCCTCTCCGGCCGGCAGACCATTCACGGGTGGCGGTTCCCCTTCCACCGACTGGGCCAGCCAGCGCTCCAAGAGAGCCTTCAGATCCTCCAGGCGCACGGGCTTGGCCAGGAAATCGTCCATGCCCGCCGCCAGACAGGCCTGCCGGTCGCTCTCCATGGCATTGGCCGTCATGGCGACGATGGGAATCGGCTTTCGACGCCCATGTTCCGCCGCCCGGATGGCCCGGGTCGCCTCGAAACCGTCCATTTCGGGCATCTGGCAATCCATCAAGATCAGATCGCAGGCCAGGTGAAGGGCTGCCTGTACAGCTTCTTTGCCGTTGGCTGCCAGATGGACTCGATAGCCCAGCCGTTCCAACATGCGGCGGGCCACCTTCTGGTTGACCAGGTTGTCCTCGGCCAGCAGAATGAGGGGAGCTTGCTCGCCGGCGCGGCTGGCCGGGAAGCTCTCCGGGGTTTGGGTCGGCGACGGCGTGGGCAGCCCAACCCGGCGGCTATGGGTACGGTCGGCGGCGTTGGCCAGGGTGTCCAGCAGCCGGGATTGGTGGAGCGGTTTGGCCAGGCAGGCGAAGGCCCCGTCAGCCTGCCACTGGGCGACGCGAAGTCGCTGGTCCACTCGATGGGGGACCACCAGGTGCGCCTCTCCCGGCGGCATTTCCTGCCGCAGCCTGACCAGGAAACCAGGCTCTTCTACGGAGGGCCAGGCTGCGTCCAACAGCGCCACGGTGACCTGCTCTGCCGGACAGGCCCGTCGCAACGATGCCAGGGCCTCCTCCAGATCGCCGGTAATGGCGTGGCAGACGCCCCATGCCCGAAGGTACTGCTGCAAAATCTGCCGCTCCAGGGGATGGCGGATAACCGCCACGACCCGGATGCCGCTCAGGTCAGGGGAAGTCTCGGGCGCGGCGTCGGTGGAGGCTGTGCCGGCCACCAGGGGCAGGGTAAACCAGAAGGTGCTGCCCTGGCCGGGCACACTTTCTACCCCAATCTCGCCACCCATCAGCTCCACCAGGCGCCGGGAAATGGCCAGCCCCAGGCCCGTCCCGCCGAAGCGTCGGGTGGTGGAGGCATCCCCCTGGACGAAGGGCTCAAAGAGGTGGGTCAACACGGTCTCGGGGAGGCCAGGTCCCGTATCCTGAACAGCCACATGGAGACGGGGCTGGATCGGGCCGTCCCCTGGTCCGGGCGGCTGGCTTGTGATCCGTACCACCACCTCTCCCTGTCGGGTGAACTTGACGGCGTTACCCATCAGATTCAGGAGCACCTGACGGAGCCGAACTGAGTCGCCCCGAACATAGGGGGGCAGCCCAGGCTCGACAAAGGTGAGCAGGTCAACCCCCTTTTCGCAGGCCCGGGCCGCCAGGAGATCCGCCACTTCGTCCACCAGCTTGCGCAGGTCAAAATCCTGGAATTCCATCACCAACTTGCCGGCCTCGATCTTGGAAAAATCCAGCACGTCGTTGATGATGGTCAGCAGGGCGTGGGCACTGGTGCGGATGGTCTCCACCGCGTCGGCCTGCTCCGGCGAGAGGGGACTCGCGGCCAGCAGGTCGGTCATGCCCACGATGCCATTCATGGGCGTGCGGATCTCATGGCTCATGGTAGCCAGAAATTCGGACTTCAGGCGGGAAGCCTCCAGGGCCTGATCCCGGGCAATGGCCAGCTCCTCCTGGATCCGCCGCCGCTCCTCCACCTCGGCTGCCAGAGATTCGGCATGGGCCAGGAGCTGCTGGTTTCGGGCTTCCAGCTCGCCTGCCATGCGGTTGAAGGCCCAGGCCAGCTCGCCCAGCTCGTTGCGGACATGCAGGCGGATGCGATGGCTCAGTTCGCCGGCGCCGAGGCGTTCCACCCCTTCCTGCAGCCGTTGCAGGGGCCGGAAGAGCTGACGCTCCAACAGGGAGGCAGTCCCGAACAGGACCACCCAGCCAAAGAGCAACATCAGCCCTCCCAAAATCAGCAGGGCATTGCGGCTGGCAGCCACAGCTTCGTCGTAGTCTATCTCTGTGAAGATGTACCAGGACGTCTCGGGCAGAGGGCGCACCGTCCCCAACACCCGCTGCCCTTCCAGGTTGGTGTAGACCCCACTCCACGCCTCCCCGTTCAGCACCGCCTGAAATTCGGGCCGGTCGGCGATGGAACGCTGATTCTGCACGTACTCGACCTGGGGATGGGCGATCACCTGGCCAAACTGATTGACCAGGTAGACCTGGCCGGTCCGACCGAACTGGAGGCGGCTGACCTCCGTCAACAGCTGGGCCAGATCCAGTCGGGCCGCCACCACGCCGCCATCCGCGGCTGGTTGGGCAGCGATGGCATAGGGCATGCCCTGGGGCGTGAAGTAGACATCGCTGAAATAGGCCTGCCCTCCTTTGGCCGCGAGGTACCAGCGGGACTGGGGTGGAACGAAGGGCTCCACCAGGGAGGCCCGGTCCCGATAGACGTTCACCTGGGTTCGGCCCTCGGCGGAAACCCGGATCAATTCCAGCAGAACGGTGTCGTGGTGTAGAATGCCACGGTACAAGGCTTCCAACGACCCCGCCTGATCGGTCGATACCAGGCCGGCCAGGCTCAGGGTGGCATCCACGATGTGGTCCAGGTAGTGGGTGAGGGCGGTTTCCGCCTCCTGGGCCTCGGTCAACTGGCGCTCCAGCCACATCTCCCGTTCCAGCCGAGAAATGTGGCTCACCACCCCAACGACCAGGAAGCCCAGGGCAGCGAGCAAGATCAGGCCCACGCCCGCCAGCAACGTGGTGCGCAATTTACCGGTACGACGAAATTGAAACTGGGAAACCATAACCAACCACTTTCATGAGATGGGGAGCTGGTTTACCTTATTGGCTCATGCAAGGAACCGATTCGGTCACGGCGCCACGGTCGCCCCGGCCGACCGGAACTGCTGCCAGATCTGGTCGTAGCGCTCCAGGGTAGCAGCATTCAGGGGCAGGAAGAGCTCGGCGTGCTCCAGCGCCTCCAGGGGAGGGTATACCCCTGGGTTGGCCAGTAGGGCCGGATCGATGTAGGGCCGGGCCAGCTCATTGGGTGTTGCCACGGCCAGCTCGTTGACCATCCGCGCGCTGATCTCCGGTCGCAGGATAAAGTTGATGAATTGCTGGGCCTGTTCCCGATGGGGGCTGTTGGCCGGGATGGTCAGATGGTCTACCCACAGCAGGGTTCCTTCCCGCGGCAGCACATAGTCCACCGTCTCCACTTCTTCCCGGGCCGCCAGGTAATCGTAGCCCCAGCCCATGGCCAGCACGATTCGGCCAGATACCAGCTCCGGGGCCAGGGTGGCGACGGTGCTGTCCAGAATGAGCACACGGCCTTGCAACTCTGCCAGGCGGGCGGCCGCGGCCTCCAGTTCAGCAGGGTCCTCAGAATTCAGGGAATAGCCCAGGGATTTCAGGGTCATACCGATCACATCTCGGGGCATGTCCCAGATGGCTACCCGGCCGGCATAGGCCGGATCCCAGAGTGCAGTCCAACTGTCCACCGGGCCGGCCACCAGATCGGTGCGAACCAGCAGCCCCGTGGTGCCCCACTGGAAGGGAACCGAGTAGTGGTTCCCGGGATCGTAGACCAGGTCCCGAAAATTGGGTGAGAGGTTTTTCGTGTTGGGCACAGCCGCCGGATCCAGCGGTGCCAGCAAGTTTTCAGCCGAGGCGCTGGCGACCCCATCATTGCTCAAAACCACCACGTCGTAGACCTGGCCGGCCCGGATCTCAGCCAGGGCCTGCCGGTAGCCCGCAAATTCCAGATAGGTCACCGGCACACCGAACTCGGCCGTGAAATCGTCCAGGATGGACTGGGGCATGTAGCCGGCCCAGCCGTAGACGGTAAGGGCCGGCGAGGCTGTGGGTGTCGCGCCGGGGGGTGCGGCCCGTACGCCCAGGCAGCCGGTAGCCAGCATCGTCATCCAGGCTGCCAGCAGGATCGACCAGCAGCGCCCCGGGACGCAGGATGGCCCGATGGCGCCGATGTTCTGTCGACTTCTCCAACTCCATCCAACTGCCCAATTTCCCCCAAACAAAATTACTTCACCTCCTGTCTACGCTTGAAAGTATAGTCGAGTCCCCTGGAGAAACCAGCGATTTCAAATCCATCGCCCATGCACAGGCGTCTGGTATTCTCCACTCCGGACAACAGGATACTCCACATGAAAGGATGCGAAAAGGGGCTTTTGTCGTACGCGAATTGCCGCCACGTCCAGTTTCAACCGCTTTTCCAGATGACCGCTGGCGATGGTATGATAGGGCCTGCAGTGCCACATCCTTATGTGCGAAGGTGAATGACCATGGCTGAAGTCCCGCCCGCGATCTGGGTCGGCGCCCGGGTCCTTCCCTGGGGCGCCTACGTACTCCGCATCGCGCTTGGGGAAGATGCGAAGGTGGCTTTCGGCCGCTTCCGGGGTGGAGAGCCCATTCCCCTGCCGGCCGGCGATTATCTCTACGTGGGCTCGGCCATGGGGAAACGGGGCAGCGCCACCCTGGCCCGCCGAGTGCTGCGCCACGCCTGTCGCAGCGGCCAGGCGCCCCCGCACCCCATCTGGATGTCCCTGCAACGCAGCCTGCGCCGGGAGCTGCAGGAAGCTGGCTTTCCGACGGAGCTCCCCCGCCCATCCCCCAAGCGCTGCTTCTGGCATATCGACTACCTGCTGGACCGACCGGAGGCAGAGCTGGTCCAGGTCTTCCTGGTGGGTTCGGATCAGCGGCTGGAGGCTTCCCTTGCCCGCTCCCTCGCGGCCGATCCCCACACCCGGGTGGTGGCGGCCGGTCTAGGCGCGCGGGACTCGGACCAGGCTACCCATCTGCTGCGGGTGGAGGCGGCCCCTGTCTGGTGGCAAACCCTGCCCCATCGGCTGGTGTCCCTCAGCCAGGGTGGGCGTTGAGGGGCGTTGCTCCTGTCACCTGGAAGCTGCGACACAGCCAGCAAGGCCAAAAGACGGTATCCTGGTTGCATCCACAGGGAGGAGGCGAAAACGGTGAAAACCGGAGACCGGATCCGAAGGCGCCCGGGCGAGGCCACCTATGAGCGCATCTATGCGCTGGTGCGCCAGATCCCGGCAGGCTACGTGGCCAGCTACGGCCAGATCGCCGCCCTGGTGGGTCGGTGCACCCCGCGCATGGTGGGCTATGCCCTGGCAGCCCTGCCTGCGGACAGCGACGTGCCCTGGCAGCGGGTCATCAACGCCCAGGGGAAGATCAGCCCCCGGGCCGACAGCCAGGGTACCGCCCGGCAGCGCCAGTTGCTGGAGGCAGAAGGGATCCGGTTCGACGCCCAAAACCGGGTGAACTGGCGCCAGGTCCGTTGGCCTGGGCCAGAGCTGGACTGGCTGCTGGCGAATGGTTTTTCGCCAGAGCCAGCCTGGACCCCGGAGAATGCGAAATCATAGCAGGTGACATCGGAGGGAAATTCTATGCGAGACAACTTCACTGAACAGGATTTGCGCCAATTGCTTGGCCGTCGAGACACACTGTGTGTCTCCATTTATCTGCCCACCCAGACGGCAGGCCCGGAGATTGAGCAGAACCCCATCCAGCTGAAAAATCTGCTCAACGAGGCCGAAGAGAAGCTGGTCCAGGGGGGCGTGCGCGCGGCAGAGGCCCGGGAATGGCTGGAGAAGGCCCGGAGCTACCTGGACGACCGCTACTTCTGGCAGCACCAGAGCCACGGCCTGGCCCTCTTCATCGAAGGGGCCACCACCCGCCTGTACCGGCTCCCCCTGGAATTCAAGCCGGAGGTGGTGGTGTCCGACCGCTTCCACATCACGCCGCTGCTCCCCCTGCTGAGCGGCGATGGCCTCTTCTACCTGCTGGCCCTGAGCCAGAAACAGGCCCGCCTCTTCCAGGGCAGCCGATTCGAGATCGAGGAAGTCCCGGTGGAGGAGATGCCCAAGAGCCTGGCCGACGCGCTGCGCTACGACGAATTTGAACCCCAGACCCAATATCATTCGGCCGATGCGCCAGGCGCAGCCGGCGGCGGGCAGATCATCTTCCACGGCCACGGCGGCGGTGAGGAGGACCGCAAGGTCCACCTGGCCCGCTACCTGCAGGGGATCGACCGGGCGCTGGCTGAGGTTTTGCAGAAAGAGCAGGCCCCCCTGGTGTTGGCCGGCGTGGACTACCTGCTGGGCATCTACCGGGAAGTCAACACCTATGACCACCTGCTGGAAGAGGCCATCCTGGGCAACCCAGACGATCTGAGCGCCCAGGAACTCCACCAGCGAGCCTGGCCCCTGGTGGAGCCCGTCTTCCGCGCCCCTCGCCAGGAGGCCGCAGAACGCTACAAGGCCCTGGCCGGTACCGGCAAGACGGCCAACGACATCCAGGAGATCGTGCCGGCCGCCTACCAGGGCCGGGTGGATGTCCTCTTCCTGACCCGGGAACACCATGTCTGGGGCACCTTCGACGTGGAGAGCCAGCGCGTCCACCTGGACGAGGCGCCCGGCCCGGACAATGAGGACCTGTGTGACCTGGCCGCGGCCCACACCTTCCTCAACCGGGGCAAGGTGTACGTGGTGGATCCCGACCAGGAGCCGGATGCCATGCCGGATACCAACGGGCTGGCCGCCATCTTCCGCTACTAACCTGCCCGCCCATCTTTCCAATGGGGCCCAGCCGCCTGGTGCAGGGGCGGGGCTCCATTGGGGAGATGGGCCCACCTGAAAGCCCGCCATGAACTACGGATTCGTCATCGACAACCGCAAGTGCATCGGCTGCCACGCCTGCTCGACCGCCTGCAAGAGCGAGAACGAGGTCCCCCTGGGCGTCTACCGCACCTGGGTGAAGTACGTGGAGACCGGGGCATACCCGGATACCCGGCGTCACTTCCAGGTGACCCGCTGCAACCACTGCGCCAACCCACCCTGTGTGCGCATCTGCCCGGTCACGGCCATGTACCAGCGGGCCGATGGCATCGTGGAGTTCGATCCCGACGCCTGCATCGGCTGCAAAGCCTGCATGCAGGCCTGCCCCTACGACGCCATCTACATCGACCCGGAGAGCCACACCGCGGCCAAGTGCCACTACTGCTCCCACCGGGTCGAGCTGGGGCTGGAGCCGGCCTGTGTGGTCGTCTGCCCGGAGCACGCCATCATCGCCGGGGACATGGACGACCCCGCTTCGGAGATCAGCCGCCTCCTGGCCACCCAACAGGTGACGGTGCGCAAGCCGGAGCAGGGCACCGCGCCCAAGCTCTTCTACATCGACGGCAACGACTGGGCGCTGCACCCCACGGCCACCGAACGCACGCCGGAGACCTTCCTGTGGGCAGACGTGATCCCGCTCCACGCCGGACCTCGAGACGGTAAGCACGAAGCGGAAACGGCCGGCAGCGATCCGGCGAGGGGAGCCTCTCCCCCGGCAGTCAACGCCGCCCTCTATCCGGCCACCCGCCGGACCGCCCCCTCGGGCGTGTCCATTCGCTCTCCCCAGCCCCAGGGCGATCCGATCGGGGGCCCCATCCACATCGGCCAGGGACGCATGGCCGAACAGATGGTGCAGGTCTCCTACAACGCCCAGCACAAGATCCCCTGGCACTGGCCGGTGCCCGCCTACCTGGTCACCAAGGGCATCGGCGCGGGCCTCTTCCTGCTCCTGGCCCTGGCCTTTGGCCTGGGCCTCAGCCCCTTCGACGGGTTGACCGCCTCGCTGGGTGGCCTGATTTCGCTGCTCTTCATCGCCATCACCACCGGGCTGCTGGTCTATGACCTGGAGCGACCGGAACGTTTCCTGTCCATCCTCCTGCGGCCCCAGTGGCAGAGCTGGCTGACCCGGGGCGCCTTCATCCTGGTGGGCTTTTCCGCCGTCGCCGGCCTGTGGTGGCTGCTGGAGACGGGGGCGCTGTTGCACATGCTGCCCCCCGCGCTCAGCCAGGTCCTGCGGCAGCCACTCCTCTGGATCGGTGGTGCGCTGGCGGTGGGGGTGGCCACCTACACCGCCTTTCTCTTCGGCCAGGCAGAAGGGCGAGATCTCTGGCAGAGTCCGCTCTTGCCCTTCCACCTGGTGATCCAGGCCCTGATGGCTGGCTCCGGTGCGCTGCTGGTGCTTGACCTCTTCCTGGCCATGCCCGTCGAGCTGACCCGATTCACCCAGGTGACCTTGGCGGTAGCGCTGCTGGTGGACCTCTTCGTGACCCTGGCCGGCGAGTTCGCCATGCCCCATGCCACAGAGCTGGCCGCCCGGGCCGCCCACGAGATCCGCCACGGCCGTTATCGCCGCCACTTCTGGCAGGGGGGCGTGCTGCTCGGCCATGGGGCTCCGCTGGCGTTGATGGCGCTGGCTTTCCTGGCCACGCCGATTGCGCCCCTGTTGGCGGCTCTGGCCGGCCTCTGCGCCATTGTCGGGCTGTACTTCTTCGAATACGCCTTCGTCATGGCGCCCCAGGAGTTGCCGAACAGTTGATTGGGTGATTGGAAATAAAGAACCATCGAAAGCGTAGCGACATGACCGAACAATCCAAGATCCACCGGCTTTTGTCCGCCCTGTTGGGTCGGAACACCGACGCCCACCCGTCCCCCCGACAGGCGGACGACTTCGGTCTGCCCACCTTTGCCCCTACAGAACGGGTGCCCGAGCCTGTCCCCATGACCGTCGTCCATCACCCCGACGGCCGCATGAGTCAGTACCCGCCGGCTGAAAAGTGGGATGACTGGGTGGAGTGGGACGGCAAGGCGTGGCCCCGACGGGTGGCCCGGCGCTACATGCTCATCCCCACGGTCTGCTTCAACTGTGAAAGCGCCTGTGGCCTGCTGGCCTACGTGGATCGCGAGACGCTGGAGATCAAGAAATTCGAGGGCAACCCGGTGCACCCTGGCAGCCGGGGCCGCAACTGCGCCAAAGGCCCCGCCACCCACAACCAGACCTACGACCCGGAGCGCATCCTCTATCCGCTTAAGCGGGTGGGCAAGCGTGGGGAAGGCCAGTGGAAGCGGGTCACCTGGGAGGAGGCGCTGGAAGACATCGCCGCGCGCATGCGGGAAAGCCGCCTCCAGCGCCGGGATGGCATCGTCTACCACGTGGGCCGGCCGGGCGAGGACGGCTACACCAACCGCTGCATCAGCGCCTGGGGCGTGGACGGCCACAACAGCCACACCAACATCTGCTCGGCCAGCGCACGGCTGGGCTACTCCCTGTGGGGCGGTTTCGACCGGCCCAGCCCCGACCACGCCCACGCCCGGGTCATCCTGCTCATCTCCAGCCACCTGGAGACCGGCCACTACTTCAACCCCCACGCCCAGCGCATCATCGAGGGCAAGATGGCCGGCGCCAGGATCATCACCCTGGACCCCCGGCTGAGCAACACCGCCAGCATGAGCGACCTCTGGCTGCCTACCTGGCCCGGCAGCGAGACGACGGTGCTGCTGGCCATAGCCAACCACCTGATCCAGACCGGCCGCTACGACAAAACCTTCGTGCGCCGCTGGGTCAACTGGCAGGAGACGCTGGCGGCAGTGAAAGATCAGAGGCTAAAGGTTGAAGATGAAGAGCTCCGGACCGCAATCTTCAATCTTCAATCTTTCTCCTTCGAATACTTCGACGCATTGCTCAAACACCTCTACAAGGACTTCACCTTCGAGCGGGCGGCGGAGGAGGCGCAGGTCCCGGTGGAGCGCATCCGCCAGGCCGCCGAATGGATCGCCGACTGCGACGGCCGGCTGGCCGCGCACGTCTGGCGGGCCGCCAGCATCGGCAACCTGGGTGGCTGGCAGGTGGCCCGGGCCCTCTTTTTTCTGAACGTGCTCACCGGCAGCGTGGGCACGCGCGGGGGCACTTCCGGCAACGAGTGGAACAAGTTCGTACCCAAGCCCTTCGCCAGCCCGCCGGCCGGGGAAGCGTGGAACGAACTCCACTTCCCCCTGGAATATCCCTTCGCCCACTACGAGATGAGCTTCCTCCTCCCCCACTTCCTGGAGGAAGGCCGGGGCAGCATCGACGTCTACTTCACCCGCGTCTACAACCCCATGTGGATCAACCCGGACGGCTTCATGTGGCTCAAGGCGCTGCGGGACGAGTCCAAGATCAAGCTGCACGTGGCCCTCACCCCCACCTGGAACGAGTCGGCCTGGTTCGCCGACTACGTGCTGCCCATGGGCCACGCCGGCGAGCGCCATGACCTCATGAGCCAGGAGACCCACGCCGGCCAGTGGATCGCGTTCCGCCAGCCGGTGCGCCGGGTGGCCATGGAAAAGCTGGGGCGCCAGGTCCGCTACACCTACGAGGCCAACCCGGGCCAGGTGTGGGAAGAAAACGAGTTCTGGATCGAGCTGTCGGCGCGCATGGACCCCGACGGATCCCTGGGCGTACGCCAGTGGTTCGAGAGTCCCTACCGACCGGGCGAGATCATCACCGTGGAGGAGTACTACCGCTGGATCTTCGAAAACAGCGTGCCCGGCCTGCCCGAAGCCGCGGCCGCTGAGGGGCTGACGCCGCTGGCGTACATGCGCAAGTACGGCGTCTTCGAGATCAAGCGGGAGAACTACACCCCCTACGAGCAGCCAGCGCCGCCAGGCCAGGGGGTGGAGGTGGACGGCGAGCGCAAAGTTGGCTTCGACACGCCCAGCCGCAAGCTGGAATTCTTCAGCGAGACGCTTTACGCCTGGGGCTGGCCGGAGCGGGAGTATACCATCCCCTGGCCCCTCAAGAGTCACGTCCATCCAGACCACATCGACGTGCAGAAGGGGGAGATGATCCTCCTGCCCAACTTCCGCCTGCCGACCCTCATCCATACCCGCAGCGCCAACGCCAAGTGGCTCTACGAGATCAGCCACAAGAATCCGGTCTGGATGCACCCCAGCGACGCCCGACGCATCGGCGTCAAAACGGGCGACCTGGTGCGGGTGACCACCGAGATCGGCTACTTTGTGGATACCGTGTGGGTGACCGAGGGCATCAAGCCGGGCGTGATCGCCATGAGCCATCACCTGGGGCGCTGGCGCCTGCAGGAGGATCTGGGGGTTAACCCCGGCATGTCGGCCCTGGCCCGGCTGGAGGAGGACGAATCGGGGCACTTCCAGCTTAACCACATCCACGGCGCGCGGCCCTGGCAGAGCTTCGACCCCGACAGCGAGCGCATCTGGTGGGAAGACGTGGGCGTGCACCAGAACCTGACCCACGCCGTCCACCCCGACCCGCTAAGCGGCGCCCACTGCTGGCTCCAGAAGGCGGTGGACGTGCGCAAGGCCGAGCCCGGCGACCGCCACGGCGACGTGTGGGTAGACACCAATCGCTCCATGCAGGTCTACCGGGAGTGGCTGGCCCTGACCCGGCCGGCCAACCGGGTCAGCCCCGATGGTAACCGCCGTCCCCTGTGGCTCAAGCGGCCCCTCAAGCCGACCCCCGCGGCCTACCGGCTGCCCACGGCGGAAGGCCATCTCCACGACTCCGAAGCAGGGCCGCCCGTGGACACCCCGTCCGGTGCGTAGCCCCATGTTTTCCAGCCACCAGGCAGCAGTGGCCTGCGCCCGGGCCTTCGACCTCTTCGGCCACCTCTACCGCCATGGGCTGACGCCCGCTCTCTGGGACCAGGTGGAGGGGTTGCCGGCGTTGTCTGCCGTGATGCCCCGCCCCTACAACGCGGACGCGGCGGCGGCCAGTTTCCAGACCCTCTTCGGCCTCAACGTCTTCCCCTACCAGAGCCTCTTCCTGGACCCTGCCGGGCTGCTGGGGGGTGCGGAAACGGAGCGGGTGCGGGCCAGCTATCGGCAGATGGGCTTTGCCGTGGACGAGGACAGCGAGCCGGCCGATCACCTGGCCCATGAGCTGGCTGCGCTGGCGTTCCTGTGCCAGGCAGAGGCCGAGGCGTGGGAGGATGGCCGCGCAGACATGGTGGCCCGGGCCCGGCAACTCCAGGCCAGCTTCCTGGACGAGCACCTGCTGGCCTGGCTGCCGGCCTTCACCGTGGCCGTGCAACGGCAGGGCGATCCCTTCTACGCCGAGTTGGCCGGATTGACCCTGGCCCTGGCCGTGGAGCGACGGCACTCGCTGACGGAGAACAGCCGGGCCCAGCCAACACTGCCGGCAGGGGAAGGGTCCACCCTACCCGACCTGGATGCCCCCCACACCGACCTGGACGCCATCGCCGGCTTTCTGTTAACGCCGGTCCACAGCGGCCTCTACCTCTCTCGCGGGGACATCAGCCGGATGGGCCGTGCAGCCGGTGCGCCCCACGGCTTCGGCGAACGGCGGCAGATGCTCCGCACCTTCCTGCGCAGCGCCGCCGAATTCGACCGCTTCGGCCCGGCGCTGGCGACCCTGCAGGCGCTGGTGGACGAAACAGCGCGGACATTGGGCCGCTGTGGGGAAGAGCTCGGCAGCCAGGCCGTGGTGGAGCCCTGGCTGGCACGGCTGCGCGCGACAGAAGCGCTTTTTCAGAAGCTGACCGCGGCCCTGGATGGCCCCCAGGGGCCTCAGGGAACGGCCACTGCCTGGCCCAGGAAGTGATCCACCGGGCCGTGGCCACGGCCCAGCCGGAGCGCGGCACCGGCCCGCAGCGCCGCGGTCAGGTAGCGTTTGGCTGCGGCCACCGCCTGGGCCACATCGGCGCCTTTGGCCAGCTCCGCGGCGATGGCCGCGGCGAAGGTACAGCCTGTGCCGTGGGTGTTGGGCGTGTCCACCCGGGGCGCGCGGAACTCCTGAAAGTCTCGCCCGTCGTAGAGCACGTCCACTGCATCTTCCGCGGCGGGCAGATGCCCCCCCTTGACCAGCACATAGCGGGGGCCCAGGCGGTGGATACGCCGGGCCGCCTCCCGGGCCTCCGCCAGGGTGCCCACAGGCATCTCGGCCAGGACCTGGGCCTCGTGGTGATTGGGCGTCACCAGGTAGGCCAGGGGTAGCAGGTGCTCGACCAGCGCGGTCCGGGCCGTTGGCTCCAGCAGGGGATCGCCGCTCTTGGCCACCATCACCGGATCCACCACCAGCCGCTCCACCCGGTAGTGGCGGGCCCGCTCGGCCACCACCTGGATGATGGCGGCGTTGGCCAGCATCCCCGTCTTCCAGGCATCCGCGCCCAGATCCTCCATGACCGCGTCGATCTGCTGGGCCACGAACTCGGGCGTGACGGGGAAGACCCCCTGGACGCCTACGGTGTTCTGGGCGGTGAGGGCCGTGATGGCGCTCATGCCGTAGGTGCCCCGGGCGGCGAAGGCCTTCAGATCGGCCTGGATGCCCGCGCCGCCGCCAGAGTCCGAGCCGGCGATGGTCAACACTTTCTTCATGATTTTCCTCCTTCCCAGGCAGCCTGGAAGAAATCCAGCTCGCAGGCCATGGCATAGGCGTAGGCGCTGCGTGTCAGATCGTCGTCCCGGCCGTAGCGGTCCACCAGCCCTTCCAGCCGGCGGGCCAGGGCGTCAAACTCGGGGCTGCTGTAGGTCTGGATCCACTCCCGGTATGCGGAATCGGCTGCCGGTCCCTGCTCCGCCAGGCGCTGGCCCAGGTAGGCATAGAGGCGCATGCAGGGGGCCAGGGCCGCGGCCGTCACCCCCACCTCCTGGCTCCAGGCGGTGGCCAGGAGAAAATCGGTGTAGCGCCGGGTGGCGGGGCTGGGCGTCACGGCGCCCAGGTTTACCCCCCAGCGGTGGGCGTACTCGTGATGCAGCCGCAGCTCTTCCAGCACGCCGCCGGCCAGCTCGTGGAAGGCCTGAAAGCCCTCCCAGTCCGGCGAGCGGGCCGCGGCCACGCTGTAGCCCCGGGCAAAGGCCTGCAGGAAGTAGGCATCCTGGCCCACGTAGAACTGGAAGGCCTGGATGGGCAGCTTCCCTGTGGCAATTCCCTGGACGAAGGGATGTGCCAGGCAGGCCTGGGCCAGCTCCCGGCTGGCCTGCCACAGGTCGGTGGATAAGGTCATGGGGAACGCTCCTCCTGTATTTCATCCAGGTTTTTCGCCGAAGGTTCGACCAGAGCCTGGCGCACCCGGCTCCGCAGGGTCCGAGCAGCGACGGCCGGATCTGGCGCGCCCAGCACGGCGGAGATGACGGCCACACCGGCGGCGCCTGCCTGGATGACCGCGGCCGCGTTGTCCAGGGTGACGCCGCCGATACCCACCACGGGGATGCGCACCGAACGGGCGATGGCAGCCAGCCCCTCCAGGCCGATGGGCGTGCCCGCGTCGGGCTTGGTGGTGGTGCCGAAGACATCCCCCACGCCCAGGTAGTCGGCGCCGGCCTGCTCTGCCTGGCGCGCCACCGCCACGCTGTCCGCCGAGACGCCCAACAGGCGCTGGGGGCCGATGAGCGCCCGCGCCAGCGCGGGCGGCATGTCGTCATCGCCCACGTGGACGCCCTCCGCGTCCAGAGCCAGGGCCACGTCCACCCGGTCGTTGACGATGAGGGGAATGCCCGCGGCCTGGGTGAGCTGGTGCAGGGCACGGCCCAGCTCCAGCAGTTCCCGGGTGGTGGCGCCCTTGTCCCGCAACTGGACCACCGTGGCGCCCCCTTGAATGGCCGCCCGCACCGCCGTCAACAGGTCCCGCCCCCCCACCACACGCCGATCCGTGATCACATACACGGACCAATCCACGTCACATTTCATCTTGGACTCCGTCCTGTTGCTCCATCCGGTTGAAGGTTGAAGGTTGAAGATTGAAGATTGAAGATTGAAGATTGGGTAGTGACGGAAAGGGGTTCCAGGCCCCAATCTTTAATCTTCAATCTTCTTTCTTTTCTTGAGTCCCGCCACCAGTTGACGCACCACCCGGGTTGGATCCGCCGCACGCATGACCGTCCCCATCACGGCCACGCCGGCCGCGCCAGCCCGGAGACAGGCGGCTGCGTTCTGCGGGGTGATGCCCGCCAGGGCGATGACCGGCACAGGAACGGCCTGGCTGACCCGATGCAGTTCCGAGAGGCCCAGGGCCGGGCCATAGCCAGGCTTGCTCTCGGTGGGGAAGATGGGGCTCAGGGTGACATAGTCGGCGCCGGCCGCAGCCGCAGCCTGGGCTTCGGCCAGGGAATGGGCGGAAACTCCAACCCACCGGTCCGACCCGACCACCTGCCGGGTGGCCTGGATGTCCTGCCCCCAGGGCAGGTGGACGCCGTGGGCCTGGGCCTCCACCGCGGCGTGGGCATCGGCGCTGACGCTCACCCAGGCGCCGTAGGGCCGGGCCAGGGCTACCACTTCCTGCACCAGCGCAGTCAGGGCTGGCCGGGGCAAGTCCTTCTCCCGCACCAGGATCCAGCGGCAGCCGCCGGCCAGCGCATCGGCCACCACTGCGGCCAGCGGCCGGGGGGCCATCCGCCGATGGGTGATGACCAGCAGGGGCGGATCCGGCAAGGTCATAGCTGGATGCGCCCTTCCAGGGGGCTGGATGCGCTGGCGTAGAGGCGGCGGGGCATGCGGCCTGCCTCGTAGGCCAGGCGGCCCGCTTCGATGGCCAGCCGCATGGCCCGGGCCATCTTGACCGGATCCCGGGCCTGGGCCACCGCGGAGTTGAGGAGGACGCCGTCGCAGCCCAGCTCCATGGCGATGGCCGCGTCGGACGCGGTCCCCACGCCGGCGTCGACGATGACGGGCACCTGGCACTGTTCCCGGATGATCTGGATGTTGTAGGGGTTGCGGATGCCCATGCCCGAGCCGATGGGCGCGCCCAGGGGCATCACCGCGGCACAGCCGATGGCTTCCAGCTTCTTGCAGGTGACCGGGTCGTCGTTGCAGTAGGGCAGGACCACGAAGCCGTCATCCACCAGTTCCTGGGCCGCCTGGAGGAGCTGCTCCACGTCGGGGAACAGGGTCTCATCGTCGCCGATGACCTCCAGTTTGATCCAGTTGGTGCCCAGGGCTTCCCGAGCCAGTTGAGCCGTCAGCACCGCATCCCGGGCGGTGTAGCAGCCGGCGGTGTTGGGCAGGATGTGATAGCGTCCCCGGAGCAGGTCGAAGAGGTTCTCCGCCTGGCCATCCAGGCTCACCCGGCGCATGGCCACGGTCACCACCTCGGCGCCGCTGGCCTCCAGGGCATCCAGCATGACCTGCTGGTTGGGGTAACGGGCTGTCCCCAGGAAGAGACGGGAACGAAACGTCTTGCCCGCGATGGTGAGTGGAACGGTAGGTGTTTGCATGATTTTTTCTCCGTGTGAAAGGGAAGAGAGGTAGACGGTAGTCGGTAGTCAGTAGACAGCATGCGCCGACTACCGTCTACTGTCTACCGTCTACTGTCCAACTATCTCCCGCCCGCCACCGCCCGCACGATCTCGACCCGATCGCCGGGCTGGAGGCGGTGTTCGTGCCAGCGGCTGCGGGGGATGACCGTGGCGTTGACGGCCACGGCGATGCCAGGTCGATCGGGCGGGATCTCCCGGGCCTGCAGGAGTTCGGCCACGGTCTGCTCCTGGTAGGGTTGGGGCTCGCCGTTCACGGTAATGGTTCTCTCCATCTTCTACCCTCGCTGAAAGCGCTGTAGCCCAAAGGGGCGAATGATCTCCGGCGTCTCGCCGGTGCGAATCAGGTGGCTGATGGCCTGGGCGGTGACCGGCGCCAGGAGAATGCCGTTGCGATAGTGGCCGGTGGCCAGGATCAACCCCTCCACCGGCGTAGTCCCCAGGATGGGCGCGTCGTCCCGGCTGCCCGGCCGCAGCCCGGCCCAGGTCTCGACGATGGGCAGCTCGTCGATGGCGGGCAGGGTCTCCCAGGCACGGCGCAGCAGGTTGTACACGCCGCCTGCGGTGAGCCGGGCGTCGAAGCCCTTCTCCTCCACGGTGGCGCCGATGAGCAGCCGGCCGTCCTCGCGGGGGACCAGGTAGACATCCCGCCCCCAGATCACGTGGCGCAGCAAGGGTGGGTCCGTGGGCATCTGCAGGGCGATCATCTGCCCCTTGACCGGACGTACCGGCGGCCGGGCCTCCGGTGGAAGCCCGGCCAACCCGGCCGACCAGGCGCCGGCCGCGATCACCACCACGGGCGCCGACAGGGTTTCCCCCGACTGCAGCCGGACGCCGCACACCCGGGGAGCGCTGTCGCCGGTTGTCACCAACACCTCGGCCACCTGGGTGCGTTCCCGCAGGGTGCCACCGGCGGCCAAAAAGGCCTTGCGCAGGGCCAGGATCACCTTGCGGTTGTCCACCTGGTGGTCCAGGGGGCTGTAGATGGCAGCCAACACGTGGCGGGTCAGGTGGGGTTCCCGCTGCCGGGCCTCCCGGCCAGAGAGCCAGCTCAGCTCCAGGCCCAGGCTGCGCTGGAACTCATACTGGAACTGGAGGCGCTCCGCCTGATCCCGGTCCACCGCCACGACCAGGGTGCCCTCCGTCCGATAGCCCACGTCGATGCCGCTGGCCTCCTGCAGTTCCCGGCTGAAGTCAGCCCAGCGGGCGCGGCTTTCCAGGAGCAGGGGCAGCAACGACTCCTCGCCGGGTTCTGCCTCCACCTGGGGAGCCAACATGCCGGCAGCGGCCCAGGTGGCTGCCGGCAAACTCCCGGGCCCCACCTCCCCCCGTTCCAGCACGGTCACCGGCTGGCCGGTCCGGGCCAGCTCCCAGCCGATACCCAGGCCACAGATCCCGCCGCCCACGATCAGAACATGCTCAGGCCGCTGCATGGCACGCGATCCTCCTCTTTTTCTATTTCCGTTTTTCTATTCCCGCCCGAGATGGGGACCGGCCAGCCGGGCCAGGAGCAGATAGAGCAGGAAGGCCACGGCAAAGCCGGGGATGGATGCGCCCAGCCAGGGCAGTCCCCGGGCGATGGCGTGATAGACCACCACGCCTACCAGCCAGGCGCCCACGCCCAACCAGTTGACGCCACCCCGATACCAGTACGGCCCTTCCTGCCGGTAGAGGGCGTCCACCTGCAGCCGCCGCCCGCGCACCACAAAGTAGTCCGCCGCCAGGATGCCGAAGAGGGGCACGAAGACCGACCCGATAAGGAGCAGGAAGTCGAAGTAGCGGCCCATGGTCAGGAAGGCGGCCAGGCCCAGGGAGACCAGGCCGATGATCACCACCAGCAGCCGCTGGCTCACCTGGGGGAAGACGTTTTGAATGGTCACCGCCGCGGAGTAGATGTCCGCGAAGGCGTTGTCCGTTTCATCCACCAGGATGACCAGCAGGGCCAGCGCGCCGCCGGTGAGGGCCATGATGGCCGTGGCCAGGTGTTCTGGCGTGGGCTCGCTCACCTGCAGGGTGAGGATAAAGAGCGCGCCCAGCCCATAGAACCAGATGTTGGCCAGGCCGTAGCCCAGGAAGGTTCCCCAGAAGGAGCCCCGGGAGCTGCGGGCAAAGCGGGTGAAGTCGCAGACCAGGGGCAGCCAGGAGATGGGCATGGCCACCACCAGGTCCACGCCCAGCCAGAAGGGCATGTCGCCGGTGCCCGGCTGCCGCCACAGCGCCCCCAGGTCGTACTGGGTGAAGAGGGCGTAGGTCATCCACAGGGTGACGCCGTAGACCAGCCAGACGCCGAACTTCTCCAGCCACTCCCGAACCACCACCAGCGGCCCGCCCAGGGCCAGCAGGATGCACCAGGCGGCGAAGATCACCAGCCACACGCCATAGCCCGAGACCCCCCACAGGGCCAGGCTAATGCGCTCGGCGGCCAGGGCCATGACCCAGAACTCGAACGCAGTCCAACCGATGAGCTGGATGAGGTTGAGGAGGCTGGGCAGGTAGGAGCCCCGGGTGCCCAGCACCGGCCGTAGCAGGACCATGGTGGGCACGGCGTGGTCGCTGCCGGCCACGCCGGTCAAGGCCAGCAGGAGGTTCCCCAACAGGGTGCCCAGCCCGATGGCCAGCAAGGCCTGGCCCAGGCTCAGGCCCGGCACCAGCAGCGCTCCGGCCTCCAGCACCAGCAGTCCTACCCCCAGGCTGGACCAGAGCACGAAGAAGTCCAGAAAACGGAGAATGCGGAAGTCGGGGGTGACGGGACGGATGCCCCACTCCGGAGGTGCCTGGAGTTTGGGCAAAAAGGTGCGTCCCACGGTTTGTTGTGATTCCATTGACGCTGCTCCTTTCCTGTGCATTCATGTTGCTGTTCATGCTCCAGGTAGCAGCGTTCAGGGAGTCGGGCACCTGCCCCGGTTGTCCAGGCGGAAGGTGGCCCGAACGGCGTTGGAGGAAGGCAAGGGGCTCTTCAGGTACGGGGCAACGAAAAACGCCACCCCGCAGGGTGGCGTCGCCTTCTCCAAAGCGAATCCGTTTCCCTGCGCTGGCATTACCCAGATCAGGTTCATGGGGTCGACCATGCAATGGTCCTCTCAGCCTGTGACCAGGCTCCCCCAACGGGTATGAACAACAGGTTCGGTTGGTATGGTGCGGAGGCTCAAACGACCACCGGAGGAAACCGCCAGGCTCCTCCGGCCGATATGTTTGAACCCGGATGCCGATACCGGTATGACCCTTTCAGTCTAGCAGCCTGGTTGCCGTGATGTCAAATTGTGGTGTCAAACTCGAAGGGAGAGGGCGCCGCCCCAAGGTGGCGGCAGAAGTCAACGGTATGGTCAATCATGGGGTTTCCTCAAGTCGTTGAACCGTTGGAACGTTCTAACGTTCCAACCACCCAGCGGCGGATCTCTGCGGCACAGGCAGCCACCGGGCGGTCGGTGGTGTCCAACAGGCGGACGGGCGGAGTCTGCCGGGGACCTTCCTGACGGAGCCAGCGGTTGAAGGCCACCTGTTGGTCGATGAAGGGGGCATTGCTACAGTTACGCCAGTCTGGCCGTGCCCGCAGCCGCTCGGCCAGCACCTGGTCGTCACAGACCAGGGCCAGGATGTGCAGCGCCGAAAAGTAGCGGGCTTCCACACAGGCGGTGAGATTGGCGGGCACGGCCAGGCCCGCGCCGGCCAGCAAGACGGGCCGCCCCGACTGGCCGATGTTCTTGCACAGCCGCAGCCAGAGGTTGGTGTACTTGGGCCACTGTTCCGGCGCGGCGAACTCATCCATCCAGAGGATGTCCGAATCCAGCACCACCACCTGGGGAAGCGTGTGGACCAAAGCGGCGACGAGGGTCGACTTGCCGCTGCCGGACGCGCCGCCCAGCACGAACAGGGGTTGCTGCAGGAAGGGGTGGCGGTGGCCACATTCGGGGCAGATGGCGTCGGGCCCGGCCGGATCCACCACCTTGTCCGCCCGGTACTGGCCACAGTTGATGCAGACGTTGAACATGGCGGGCTCCGTCAGTCGGCCTTTGCCAGGCGGAGGACCCGACACACCTGCCCCCACGCCGCGGCGGGATCTTCGCAGGCTTCGGTGGTGCCGATCTGGCCCTCCCACGCCCAGACATAGATGGCGTCGGGCCGGGCCTGAACCAGCCGCTGGCCCTGGTCGAAGATGCGCGGCTCCCGGCCAGCCTGCACCCGCCAGCACTGGAGCCATTCGTGGTGGACTTTGCCATGCTGTCGGGTCACATCCGTCATCTCCTGCAGCAGGGGCGTCATCTCGTCCAGGGGTCGATCGTTGTTGACCCAGTAGATGTCGGTGCCGATGTTGTCCAGGCTGTCGATGGCCGCGGCCGCGGCCCACATGGCCCGGTCCACCGGCATCAGACAACAGAGGGTCTCCAGGTGGGGATGGTGCGCCTTGCAGTAAGCGGCGATGGTGCGCACATAGTCGACGACGCAGCGCTGGCGAAACTCCTCCTGTAAGGGCTCGGGGGCGGCGGCCAGCTCTGCCCCGTCGTAGAGGGTGGCAAACTTCTCCCGACAGGCGGGACAGTAGCACGCCCGCAGGGGGGTGGGCTCGTCCACGAAGTAGCCGGCATAGCCCGCCTGGGCGATGATGTCGATCATCTCCTGGATGCGGGCCACCGACGTGGGATTCACGTAGCAGCCAGCCGGCCGGTGGCTGCCGTCGCGCCCCACCTGGAAGCACTCGGGGTGTTCCAGCAAAAACTGGCTGGAGCGGCCGCCGCCAAAGAGGTTCAGCGCGCCCCAGAAGATAGCCAGGGGACGCAGCCCGGCTTCCCGGGCGATGGAGGGGGTGAAGTGCACCTTGCCGGTGAAATGGACGAAGTCGTTCTCCTGCAGGCAGACCAACACGTCGTCGAGTTGTAACTCCTGCATGGCGCGCAGATCGGTCGCCAGGTGTTTGGGGTTGTGATGACCCATATAGGCCACGCCGGTTCGGATCATGGGGCCTCCAATTGGGGAAAGGGGATGGGAAATGGCTAGAACTGGGCTCCATTGTATCACCGCTACCTGGGGATAGGCTAGTGGGCGGTAGTACGTCCATCCACAGATGACGAGACGGGGGAAGGTCTCGCTGGGGCAGCAAATCCGTTCAAAGCGGATTCAAGCCAGGTGCCATCCGTGCCGTGGAGTGCGTTTTAACGCACCTGGGGTGTGCCAGCCGATGATTGAAATCATCGGCCCCAAGGCCGGCCACGATCTCATGCCACGGTCTCATGCAGAGCTCCCCAATGGGGCGGCTTCCGTGCCAGGGCCAATTTCTCCCTCGCGCAGAAATCGATGTACACTAGGGAAAACCTCCTTAAGTTCCCTGCAACCACCACATTCACACGGAACATCAATCACACTGAACATGCGGCCAAGGTGCTCCCTGTAGCCCTTGACCGTCCATCCGCCAAAGGAGGAGCACATGACCACCCCGCCCTTGCCCCGTTTTCCCTACGGAGCCGTCTATTTCCGCAAGTCCAATCCCCCCCGGGAAGATTGGGAACGGGACTACCGCACTGCCTCGGAAGATGGGATGAATAGCTTCCGCCACTGGTTCCTCTGGTCCGCCGTGGAGGTGGAACCGGGCGTCTTCGACTGGTCCGACTACGACCGTCAGCTGGACCTGGCCGCCCAACACGGCATGAAGACCATCATCGCCGAATTCTCCATGGCGGCGCCCGAGTGGGCCTTTCGACGGTACGCCCATGCCCGCTACCAGACGCGCGAAGGGCAGCCGGTGGAAAGCCGGATGAGCGGCAGCTGTGTCACGGGCGGCTTCCCAGGCCTTTGCCTGGACAACGAAGATTATCGAGAGCTGGTGGCCAGCTTTCTGCACACCCTGGTCAACCGCTACAAGGATCACCCCGGGCTGGGCGGCTACGATGTCTGGAACGAGTGCAACTTCGGCGAGGAGCTCTGCTACTGCCCGGCCACGGCTGCCGCCTTCCGCGCCTGGCTGCAGGAGAAGTACGGCGACCTGCGCGCCCTGGGCGAAGCCTGGCACCGCCACAGCTTCGCAGCGTGGGAAGATGTCTCCCCGCCTCGCCACCTGGGCCCCTACCCCCATGTGCTGGACTGGCTCCAATTTCGTATCGACAACGCCTACCGCCTCATGGCCTGGAAGGTCGACCTGATCCGCCAGCTCGACCCGGTGCACCCCATCACCGCCCATGGCATCGTGGGCAGCCTGACGGTCATGGCCCCCCGGGGCGCCGACGACTGGCGGGCCGCGGCCCAGGTGGACAGCTACGGCTACACGTGGGGCTCTTCACGCCATGGCGATGAGCCCTGGAAACAGTTCCACGCGGTGGACCTGGTGCGCGCGGCGTCTCGGGGCAAACGTTTCTGGCACGCAGAGACCTACGCCGGGCCGCTCTGGATGCAGCCCCAAGTGATCGGCAAACCACGGGACCAGGGCCGCATCGCCCAGCCGGAAGACATCCGCTACTGGGACCTGGTGAGCTTCATGTTGGGGGCCACGGGCATGTACTACCTGCGCTGGCGTCCGCTACTGGACGGCCCCCTGTTCGGCGCCTTTGGCGCCTACGGCATGGATGGATCCCGCACGCCCCGCTCCGAGATGGTGAGCCGCATCGGCCGCTGGGCCACTGCCCAGGACGAGCTATGGCGCTCCCGCCCCGTCCAGGGCGAGGTGGGCATCGTCTATGTGCCGGAGACCCAACTCTTCACCTATGCCCAACAGGAGAGCACCGACTTCTACGCTCGCTCCATGCAGGGCGCGTACCAGGGCTTTTTCGACAACAACATCCAGGCCGACTGGGTGCACATCGACGACATCGACAGCTACGACTTCCTCTACCTGCCCTTCCCGGTGATGCTGCCCCAGGCCGTCGCACAGCGGCTCAAAGAGTGGGTGGCGGCCGGCGGCACCCTGGTGGCCGAAGGGTGCCCGGCCTACTTCGGCGACCGGGGCCATGTGGGCCCCCACCAGCCCAATTTCGGGCTGGACGAGCTCTTCGGTTGCCAGGAGAGCTACGTGGAGTTCACGCCGGACCTGCTGGACGATCTGCGTTTCAACTTCAACGGCATTCCAGTTTGGGGTGGGATTTTCCTGCAGGCCTACCGGCCCACCACCGGCACCGCCGTGGGCTGGTACGCCGATGGGCAGGTGGCCGCGGTCGAACACCGCTACGGCCAGGGCAAAACCCGCCTGGTGGGAACCATGGTGGGGGCCGGGCATGGCCGACACCCTGGCAACGGCTCGGCTCCCTTCTTCGCCGATTGCCTGGCCTTTGCCGGCAAGGCGCAACACATCCGCAGCAGCGATCCCCAGGTGAAAGCCCGGCTGCACCACGGCGAGGGCGGCACCTACCTGTGGGTGGCCAACCCCACCCGCCAGGAGCGACCGGTCCGCCTGTCCCTGAGCCCGGCGTGGGGACCCTTCCAGGGGAGCGAGACCTTGTGGGGTGCGCCAGCTGCCGTGACGGGACGGACGGTGGAACTCACCGCGCCGGCCCGGGACGTGACGGTGCTGCGGCTGGCCTCCTGACAAGCAGATCCGCCGCCTATCAGGAAAGGAGCACCATGGTGGCCGATTCCAATCACAGCCACGGGAACGCCGACTGGTTCGACCGGCCCATGCGGTGGGCCCAGCTGACCCTGGTGGAGAACGACCCGGGGAACTACGATCCCCACTTCTGGCTGGACTACTTTCGGCGGGTCCACGCCGACGCCGCCTGCCTGAGCGCAGGTGGCTGCGTGGCCTACTACCCCACCCAAATCCCCTTCCACTACCGCTCTCCCTGGATGGGAGACAGCGACCCATTCGGCGAGCTGCTGGCCGGCTGCCGGGCCATGGACATGGTGGTCATCGCGCGCACCGACCCCCACGCCATCCACCAGGACGCATACGAAGCCCATCCCGAATGGGTGGCCGTAGACGTGGACGGGCAGCCCCGCCGCCATTGGGCGTCGCCGGAGCTGTGGGTGACCTGTGCCCTGGGCCCCTACAACTTCGAGTTCATGACCGAGGTACACCGGGAAATCGTCTCCCGCTACCAGGTGGACGGCATCTTCAGCAACCGCTGGACAGGTCACGGCATCTGCTACTGTGCCAGCTGCCGTCGCCTGTTCCGGGAGCGCCATGGCCTGGATCTGCCCCGCAGCCAGGACCCGCGCGATCCGGCCTGGCGCGCCTACCTGGGCTGGCGCCAGGAGCGGCTCTTCCAGCTGTGGCGTCTGTGGGACGGGGAAATCCGGGCCATCAATCCCCGAGCCCGCTTCATCGCCAATTCCGGGGGCGGCGCGCTCAGCAGCCTGGACATGAAGACCATCGGCGAGCTGTCGGACACCCTCTTTGCCGACCGCCAGGCTCGCCACGGGCTGATGGCCCCCTGGGCCAACGGCAAGAATGCCAAGGAGTATCGGGCCACCCTGGGCAACAAGCCCATCGGCGGCATCTTCAGCGTGGGGGTGGAGGAAAAGTACCGCTGGAAGGATTCCGTCCAAAGCCCGGCGGAGATCCGCCTCTGGGTGCTGGATGGCATCGCCAATGGCCTGCGCCCCTGGTTCACCAAATTCGCCGGTTCAGTCTACGATCCCCGCTGGCTCCAGGTGGTGGAAGAGCTGTACGGCTGGCACCACCGACACGAACGCTACCTGCGCAACCAGGCGCCCCTGGCCCGGGTTGCCCTGGTCTACTCCCAACAGACGGCCCAATTCTACGGCGGCCAGGAGGCCTATGAATGGGTGGAGACGCCCATCCTGGGCTGGTATCAGGCGCTGGTGGAGGCCCGCATCCCCTTCGAAATGGTCCACGATGGCCTGCTGGATGCAGAGCACGTGGACCGCTACCGCACCCTGATCCTGCCCAACATCGCGGCCCTTTCGGACCATCAATGCCGCCAGCTCAGTGAATTTGTGGCCCGGGGCGGCAGCCTGGTGGCCACCTTTGAAACCTCTCGCTACAACCAGTGGGGCGAATTGCGGCCGGACCTGGGCCTGGGACATCTCTTCGGCGTGCAGGCGGCGGGCAAGGTGGAAGGTCCCATGCGCAACGCCTACCTGCGGCTGGAACGGGAGGCCGACGGCCGCATCCACCCCCTCTTGGCCGGCCTGGAGGACGCCCCTCGCATCATCCACGGCGCGTACCGGCTGCCGGTCCAGGCCACAGCCCCCCTGGCCCACGCGCCCCTCACCCTCATCCCCTCCTACCCCGACCTGCCCATGGAGGCCGTCTATCCCCGGGTGGAACGGACCGAGGTGCCGGAAGTCTACCTGCGGGAGACGGCGGGTGGACGGGTGGTCTATTTCCCCTGGGACATCGACCGCATCTTCTGGGAGGTGCTGTGCGTGGACCACGGCCGGCTGCTGGCCAACGCGGTGCGCTGGGCCACCGACGAGCCGCCGGTGGTGACGGTGGAAGGGCCCGGCGTGCTGGATGTCACCGTGTGGCGGCAGGAAGCATCCATGACGGTCCATCTGGTCAATCTGACCAACCCCATGATGATGAAGGGGCCGGCCCGAGAGCTCCTGCCGGTGGGTCGCCAGGTGGTGACGGTGCGTCTGCCCGTGGGGACCCGACCCCGTCGGGTCCAGTTGTTGAACACCCCGGGCCCGGCCTCCTGGGAAGAAGGGCAGGGTGTGGTGCGAGTGGAGGTGCCATCCGTGCTGGATCTGGAGGTGGTGGCCATCGACCTGGATTCTGCCTGAGGGGCAGTTGGTAGCCGGGGGCGTCAATGGGGTTGGCAAGGTTGAAAAGTCGTTTGGTGATTTCCACTATATCATATATAATCGAAGCACACTTGCCCGTACCATAGTTCAACGCCCAAACAAACATCGACTCACACAACAGACACCCACCGGCCGATTGATTAGGCCCAACGTCGTCCAGACAACTTCGCTGTCATCCTGTCTGACGGAGAGCCCGTCAGGCCAGCCGATATCTGCGCCGACTCCACCCGTTCTGCCCTCGGGGGAGCCCACCGGCTGCCCTCTGTCGGGCTACACGAAAAAAAGGGGGGGCATGCTACCGCTTTCCACTTACCGCAACGACGACCGTTTGACGACCGGTTAAAGACAGAAGGTCACACGACGGTTGCCGCCAGGTAACACTTCAATCTGTTTCAGGTAGCTCTTTAATTTACTTTCGAAAGGGGAATACGCATATGAACCAACCATCCATGAAGTGGCTGTTCCGCACGCTGGCCGTGCTCCTCCTGGTCGGCCTGGTGGCCGCCTGTGGCGCGCCGGCTGGGACACCCCAGGAGTCAGCACCGGCGGAGCAGGCCCAACCGCAAGGCCAGCAGGAAGCGGCACCGGCCGCCCCCCAGGAAGCGCCGGCAGTCGCCACCGACCAGAAAGAAGCCCCCATCCTGGCCGAAAAGGTCGCCGCCGGTGAGCTGCCTCCCCTGGAGGAGCGCCTCCCGGCCGACCCCAAAGTGGTACAGCCGGTGGAAAGCCTGGGCCAGTACGGCGGTACCTGGCGCATGGGCCTGCGGGGCGGCCAGGACAACGCCCTGCTGGTGCGCACCATCGCCTATGAACACCTGGTGCGCTGGACGCCCGACTGGACCGGCATCGAGCCCAACATCGCCTCCGCCTACGAGGCCAATGAAGACGCCACCGAGTTCATCTTCCACCTGCGGGAAGGCATGAAGTGGTCCGACGGCGAGCCCTTCACCGCCGACGACCTGGTCTTCTGGTGGGATCACGTGGCCACCAACAGCGAACTGAACCCCGGCGGCCCGCCCTCCTGGATGGTCACCGGCGGCGAGCCGGGCAACGTGGAGAAAGTGGACGACTACACCGTTCGCTTCACCTTCAAGACACCCAATGGCCTCTTCCTCCAGCGCCTGGCCACCCCCTCCGGCGCGGACGCCACCCGCTACCCCCAGCACTACTGCCAGCAGTTCCACCGGGAGTTTAACAGCGACAACCTGGACGCCCTGATCCAGGAGGCCGGCGCCAACGACTGGGTGAACCTCTTCCAGCTCAAGTGCTCCGGCGTGCCCGGCACCCCCTACGATGCCCGCTGGCAGAACGGCGACCTGCCCACCCTCAACGGCTGGATCCTGACCACGCCCTACGGCGCGGGCACCCAGGTGGTGGCGGAACGCAACCCCTACTACTGGAAGGTGGACCCCGAAGGCCGCCAGTTGCCCTACATCGACAAGGTGGTCTACGAAGTGGGTGAGGACGTGGAAGTGCTGGTGCTCAAGGCCCTCAACGGCGAGATCGACATGCAGGACCGCCACATCGGCACCCTGGCCAACAAGGCCGTCTTCGCCGACAACATGGAGGCCGGCGGCTACCACTTCTACGACACCATCCCCTCCAGCATGAACACCATGATCATCGCGCTGAACCTGACCCACAAGGATCCGATGAAGCGGGAGATCTACCAGAACAAGGACTTCCGCATCGGCCTCTCCCACGCCATCAACCGGCAGGAGATCATCGACGTGGTCTACGTGGGCCAGGGCGAACCGTGGCAGCTCGCGCCACGCCCCACCTCGCCCTTCTACAACGAGCGGCTGGCCAAGCAGTACACGGAATATGACGTGGACCTGGCCAACGAGTACCTGGACAAGGTCCTGCCCGACAAGGATGCCAACGGCATGCGCCTGGGCCCGGATGGCCAACCCTTCGCCATCGCCGTGGATGTGACCGCCACCCAGCAGGACCGCATCGACGCGCTGGAGCTGGTCAAAGGCTACTGGGCGGCCGTGGGCATCGAGCTCCAGATCAAGACCATGGACCGCTCCCTCATGTACACCCGCAAGGACTCCAACGAGCACGACGCGGCTGTGTGGGGCGGTGATGGCGGCCTGGATGTGATCCTGGAGCCCCGCTGGTACTTCCCCTTCAGCAGCGAGTCCCTCTATGCGGAGGCCTGGCAGAGCTGGTACAACAACCCCACTGGCGAGGGTGCGCTGACCCCGCCCGAGGAGCCGCCGGCCGGCCCCAAGAAGCAGATGGAACTCTACGACCAGCTGAAGGCCACGGGTGATGCGGACAAGCAGGCCGAGCTCATGCGGCAGATCCTGGAGATCGCGGCGGACGAGTTCTACGCCATCGGCATCAGCCTGCCTGCGCCTGGCTACGGCATCGTGCGCAACAACTTCCACAACGTGCCCGAGTCCATGCCCGGCTCCTGGCTCTATCCGAACCCCGGCCCTACCAACCCGGAACAGTACTGGATTGAGCAGTAGCGGGCTGGCCCGGCGTCCCGTCCTGACCTGAACAAGGGCAACGGGCGCCCCAGGGCATACACCCTCCGGCTGGCGTGGACGGACTGTCTGCCCCAGCCGGAGGGCTGCCACCGGCGACATGGTAGGTTGTATGAAAAAGGAAACTGAAGGAGGTGGTGCCATGAAAAAAATCAGCCGAGGGTGGAGCCGTCACGTTGGCCTGGTAGTCACCATGCTCGGCCTCATCGCCCTTTTGGCTGCCTGCGGCGCGCCCGCTCCCCCGGGCAGCGACGCAGCCCAACCCCCAGGCGACGCGGCGTCGGCTCCGGCCGATGCCGGGCAACAGGAGGCAGCCACAGCCGCTGTGGGCAATCCCCACGAAGCGCCCATGTTGCAGGAACTGGTGGCCGCCGGCGAGCTCCCCCCACTGTCCGAGCGGCTGCCGAAGGAGCCCCTGGTGGTGGAGCCGGTGGAACGCATCGGCAAGTACGGAGGCACCTGGCGCACCGCCCTGATGGGCGGCCAGGACAATGCCTGGCTGGTCCGTACCATCAGCTATGACCATCTGGTGCGGTGGGACCGCCAGTGGACAACGGTAGAGCCCAATATTGCCAAGGAAGTGGTTCCCAATGAGGACGCCAGCGAATACACCTTCTACCTGCGGGAAGGCATGAAATGGTCCGACGGTGAACCCTTCACCGCCGACGACATTGTCTTCTGGTGGGAAGACATCGCCATGAACGCTGAGCTTTCGCCCGGCGGACCGCCTTCGTGGATGAAGGTGGGCGATGCCGACCCCAGCGTGGAAAAGGTGGACGACTACACGGTGGTCTTCAAGTTCCCGGTCCCCAATGGCCTGCTCCTCCAGAACCTGGCCACCCCTTCCGGCGACACGCCAACCCGCTATCCCAAGCACTACTGCCAGCAGTTCCACGCCCGCTACAACCCGGATGGCATCGACGCCCTGATCCAGGAAGCCGGCGCCACCGACTGGGTGAACCTTTTCCAGCTCAAGTGTGATGGCGTGCCCGGCACCCCCTACGATGCCCGCTGGCAGAACAGCGAGCTGCCCACCCTCAAGGCGTGGCGGCTGACCACCGCCTATGGTGCGGGCACCCAGGTGGTGGCGGAACGCAACCCCTACTACTGGAAAGTGGACCCGGAAGGCAATCAGCTCCCGTACATCGACCGGGTGGTCTACGACGTGCTGGAGGACCGGGAGGTTCTGTTGCTCAAGGTGTTGAACGGCGAAATCGACATGATGGCCCGCCACTTCAACACCAACGACAACAAGGCCGTGCTGGCGGACAACATGGAGGCGGGCAACTATCGCTTCTTCGAGACCCGCAGCGGCGGCAACACCCTGGGCTTGATGTTCAACCTCAACCACAAAGATCCCCGCATGCGGGCCATCTTCCAGGACAAGAACTTCCGCATCGCCATGTCCCACGCCATCAACCGGCAGGAGATCATCGACGTCATCTTCGTCGGTCAGGGTGAGCCCATGAACAACGCCATGGACAAGACCAGTATCCCTGAACTTTATGACGAAGAGATGTATACGATGTATACTGAGTTCGACCCAGAACTGGCGCGGGAATACTTGGCCAAAGCGGGCATCACCGAGATAGGTCCGGATGGGTACTACCTGGGGCCCGACGGAGAGCCTTTCTCCTTCGTGGTCCAGACGACCCAGGCCTTTGGCCATTCCGACATCGCGGAAATGGTGGTCCAGAACTGGCAGGACCTGGGCATCCACGCCGAGCTGGCCGTGCTGGACCGCTCCCTGCTCTACACCCGCAAGGATACCAACGACTTCGACGTCCACGTGTGGGGCGCCGGGGGCTCCTCGTCGGTCTTCCTGGATCCCCGCCACTTTGTGCCGGTCACCAGCGAATCGGCCTATGCCATGGCCTGGTACACGTGGTATGTGAATCCCAGCGGCGTCGGCGCCCTGGTGCCGCCGGAGGAGCCGCCGGATATCGTCAAACATCAGATGGCCCTCTACGACCAGATCAAGGCCACGGGTGATTACCAGAAACAGCTGGAGCTGATGAAGGAGATCCTGGCCATCGCCAAAGATCAGTTCTACGTCATCGGCATCTCCTCGTCTCCTCCGGGCTATGGCATTGTCAAGAACAACTTCCACAATGTGCCCGAATCCATGCCCGGCTCGTGGCAATATCCCACTCCGGCACCCACCAATCCGGAGCAGTACTTCATCGAGTGACGGGGCCGCCGGGGTTAAACCGGCCGAAGAGGCAAACCAGTTGGAGTATAGGGGATCGGCGTGACCGCGCCGATCCCCGGTCCGTCAAGCGGAGATAACGATTATGTTACAGTTCCTGATCAAACGCATTCTGTACATGATCCCTACCCTGTTGGCCATTTCCATTGTGGCCTTCATCATCATCCAGTTGCCGCCTGGCGACTACCTGACCACCCTGGTGGCCTCCCTGGCCTCCCAGGGCGAGGACATCGACCCGGCGGCGTTGCAGGCGTTGAAGGAGCGCTATGGCCTGGGGCAGCCCATCTACGTCCAATACTACAAATGGATCTCCGGCATCGTCCTGCGGGGAGACTTCGGCCAGTCCTTCGCCTGGAACATGCCGGTCAAGGATCTCATCTGGAGCCGGCTGGCCCTGACCTTTGTACTCTCCCTGAGCAGCCTGCTCTTTGTCTGGATCGTGGCCTTTCCCATCGGCATCTATTCGGCCGTGAAGCAATACTCCATCGGCGATTACATCGCCACCTTCCTGGGCTTCATTGGCCTGGCCACCCCCAACTTCCTGCTGGCCCTGATCCTGATGTACATCGCCTTTAAATATTTCAACCAAAGCGTGGGCGGCCTCTTCTCGCCTGAGTATCAGGACGCGCCCTGGAGCTGGGCCAAAGTGGTGGACATGCTGAGCCACCTCTGGATTCCGGTGATCATCATCGGCACCGCGGGCACCGCCGGCCTGATCCGGGTCATGCGGGCCAACCTGCTGGACGAACTGCGCAAGCCCTACGTGGTCACGGCCCGGGCCAAGGGGTTGCCCGAGTGGAAGCTCCTCTTCAAGTACCCGGTGCGGGTGGCCCTCAACCCCTTCATCAGCACCGTGGGCTGGGTCTTGCCCACCCTGGTTTCCGGCGCCGCGATTACGTCCATCGTGCTGAGCCTGCCCACGACCGGTCCCCTGTTGATCCGGGCCCTCATGTCCCAGGATATGTATCTGGCGGGCAGCTTCATCCTGATGCTCAGTGTGCTCACGGTGATCGGCACGCTGGTTTCGGACCTGCTACTGGCATGGCTGGATCCTCGCATCCGGTTGGAGTAAGCCAGAACGGGTAGGCTAAAGACCGGAAACGAATTCGCACATGAGGAAAAGATTCGTATGGCAACCGATGTAAGACCCCTGTCACCCGCCACCACCCCGGCGGAGACTCCGGAGACGGTGGAGAGCAGCGTCTCTGTGGCCTCCCAGTGGCAATTGATGTGGTGGAAGTTCCGCAAACACCGGCTGGCCATGCTGGGCGGCATCGTCACCATCTTCATCTACCTGGTGGCCATCTTCGCGGAGTTCCTGGCCCCCTTCCCGCCCGATGCCTTCAGCGCCCGGCATACCTACGCACCGCCCCAGCCGCTGCATCTCTTCGAGCGCACGCCGGAAGGGCTGCGCTTCAAGCCCCATGTCAACGGCTACAAAGTGGAAATCGATCCTGTCGCCCTGCGTCGCACCTTTGTGGTGGATGAAGAAGCCAAGCATTACGTCCGCCTCTTTGCCAAGGGAGCGCCCTACAAGCTTTTGGGCCTCTTCGAGACCGACATCCACCTCATCGGCCCCGAGGACCCGGACGCGCCCATGTACCTGATGGGGGCAGATCGCCTGGGACGGGATGTCTTCAGCCGGCTCATCTACGGCACCCGCATCTCCATGTCCATCGGTCTGGTGGGTGTGGCCATCAGCTTTGTCCTGGGCATCCTTTTGGGCGGCATCTCCGGCTTCTACGGCGGCGCCATCGACAACCTGATCCAGCGGGTCATCGAGTTCATCCGCTCCATCCCCACCATCCCCCTGTGGATGGGCCTGGCCGCCGCCCTCCCGGCCGACTGGTCGCCCTTGCGGGTCTACTTCGGCATCACCATCATCCTCTCCTTCATCGGCTGGACTGGCCTGGCCCGGGTGGTGCGGGGGCGCTTCCTGTCCCTGCGCACGGAAGACTTCGTGCTGGCTGCCCGGCTGGACGGCTCCAGCGAGTTGCGCACCATCTGGAAGCACATGGTGCCGTCCTTCTTCAGCCACATCATCGCCTCCCTTACCCTGGCCATCCCCGGCATGATCCTGGCGGAGACCTCCCTGAGCTTCCTGGGGTTGGGATTGCGGCCACCCATCGTCAGTTGGGGCGTGCTCATGCAGGAAGCCCAGAACATCCGCTCGGTGGCCACAGCCCCCTGGCTCCTCATCCCGGGCCTGGCCGTGGTGGTAGCTGTCCTGGCCTTGAACTTCCTGGGCGATGGACTGCGGGATGCGGCGGATCCGTACAACCGCTAGTACCGAACCGCCAGTACCGAGAGGTGTAACTGCCCCAGAGAGCAGAAGGTGCGTAGACGGATTCACGACTCTCACCGTAGGTCCGGCCTCCCGGCCGGACATGGATGCCAGGGCGTTTCCTATGCCCCTGTCACGCAAGGATGCGTGACCTACGTCACTACCACCCACCCCGGACTATGGGCCTACTTACACCGTTGTGTACCAGTCAATCCCGGCAGAGACTCGCCATTCGTCTAAGTGGACACAGCATGAATACACAAAACGACATCTTGATTGAAATTCGCGGTTTGAAAACCTATTTTTTCCTGGACGAAGGGGTCGTCCAGGCGGTGGATGGTGTGGACCTGGACATCTACCGCAACAAAACCCTCTGCGTGGTGGGGGAAAGTGGCTGCGGCAAAAGTGTCACGGCCCGCTCCATCCTCCAGATTGTAGACCCGCCCGGGCGCATCGTGGAGGGGGAAATCCGTTACCACCGCCGGGTGGAGCGAAATGGCAGCGTCAGCACCGAGGTGATCGACCTGGCCGCGCTCCATCCCCGTAGCCGGGCCATCCGGGAGATCCGGGGCAAGGATATCTCCATGATCTTCCAGGAGCCCATGACCTCCCTCAGCCCCATCCACACCATCGGCGATCAGATCACCGAGGCCATCCTCTTGCACACAGACATGAACAAGAAAGAGGCCCGGGAGCGCACCATCGAGCTGCTGCGGCGGGTGGGCATCCCCCGGCCGGCAGACCGCTTCGACCACTACCCGTTCCAACTGAGCGGCGGTATGCGCCAGCGGGTGATGATCGCCATGGCCCTCTCCTGCAACCCCAGCCTGCTCATCGCCGACGAGCCCACCACCGCGGTGGATGTGACCACCCAGGCCCAAATCCTGGAGCTCTTGTTGGAGCTGCAGGAAGAGTTCGGCATGGCCATCATGCTGATTACCCACGACCTGGGCGTGGTGGCCGAAATGGCCGACGACGTGGCCGTGATGTACCTGGGCCGGGTGGTGGAGCGGGCCGATGTGGATTCCATCTTCCACGATCCCCAGCACCCATATACCCGGGCTTTGCTACGCTCCATCCCCAGGCTGGGCTTCACCCTCGAAGGCAAGCGGGAACGGCTGGACTCCATCCGGGGGATGGTGCCCGACCCGTACAACCGGCCCCAGGGGTGCGTGTTCCATCCTCGCTGTGATGAGATGATCCCCGGCCTGTGCGACCGGCTCGTACCGCCTCGCACCCTGCTGGACGATGGCCGGGAGGTTCGCTGCCTGCTGTACGAGGACGTGGCCCAGACGTACCAGGCAGAAGCAAAGGTCAGCTAACCACATGGAGTCACATCAGAACGACATGAACATGGAGACACAGACCAGCAACGGGGCAGCGGCGCCTGCCTTCTCCGACGGCCAGGCGCTGCTGGAAGTGAAAAACTTGCAGATGCACTTCCCCATCACCGCCGGCTTTTTCCGCCGGGTGGTGGGCCACGTCAGAGCGGTGGATGACGTCAACTTTGTGGTCCGGGAAGGAGAAACCCTGGGCCTGGTGGGCGAAAGCGGCTGTGGCAAGACCACCACGGGCCGCTGCATCCTGCGGGCGTACAAGCCCACCGGCGGCCAGATCCTCTACCGGCGTCCCGATGGCCGGGTGGTGGACCTGGCGCCCATGTCCGAAAAGGAGCTGAAGCCCTACCGCCAGCAGATCCGCATGATCTTCCAGGATCCCTTTTCGTCCCTCAACCCCCGCATGCCGGTGCTGGACATTGTGGGCGACCCGTTGAAAGTCAACAAGATCGCCTCGGGCAAGGAGCTGGAGGAGCGGGTGGCCATGCTGCTGCGGCGGGTGGGGCTGCGACCCGAATACATGCGCCGCTATCCCCACGCCTTCAGCGGCGGCGAACGTCAGCGCATCGGCATCGCCCGGGCCCTGGCCCTGGATCCCCGGCTGGTGGTGGCGGATGAAGCCGTCTCCGCGCTGGATGTCTCCGTTCGCGCCCAGATCCTGAACCTGCTCCAGGACTTGCAGGCGGAGTACAACCTGACCTACCTCTTCGTCTCCCACGACCTGAGCGTCATCGAATACATCTGCGACCGGGTGGCGGTGATGTACGTGGGCAAGATTGTGGAGCTGACAGAAACGAAACGGCTCTTCAACACACCCAAGCATCCCTATACAGAAGCGCTCCTCTCGGCCGTGCCCAAGCCAGATCCCCGGCTGCGCCGGCGCAAGCAGCGCATCGTGTTGGAGGGGGACGTGGCAGACCCGGCCAACCCGCCCAGCGGCTGCTACTTCCACCCCCGCTGCCGCTATGCCAAAACCCGGTGCAGCCAGGAGACGCCGCCCTTGCGCATGGTCGAACCTGGCCATCTGGTGGCATGTCATTACGCGGAAGAACTGCAGCTCCAGGGGGTTCGCTCTCTGGCCCAGGTAGCCTGAAAACGATAGACCCATGCGACAACATTCAACCAACGGATTCTGGTCCCAGGCCCTCCTCTACGCCTCCTGTTACGGGGCATGGCTGGTGACGGCAGGGCTGGCCCTGTGGCTCATGTTGCTGCTCCGCATCAACCTGCTGGATCTCAGCATGTGGCTGGATGTGGGGCCATGGGTGATGGGCGCCGTGGACAAATTTGGCATTGTGCTGTTGGGCCTCTTCTGGCTCATCGCCGCCATGGCCATGGAGGCCTACTTCCGCCTGGGGGTCTCCAAGGGCCAGCTCTGGCCCCGGGTAGGCCGGGTGTTGGGCGTGGAAGTTCTGCTGATTGCCCTCTCCTACCTCCTGCAGTGGCTCTACGTGGGGTAGCCAATGTAGCTCCAAGGACAATCCATCATGGCCATTGGACGACGCTTTCCCACCGAGTGGCTCACGTACAGCGACCCGGACACCGGCCGCACCATCCGACAGCTCACCTCGGCCCAGGCCAACAGCTATCCGCTCTACTACTTCATTCCCAGCATCACCCGGGAAAATGACGCCCTGATCTTCCACAGCGAGCGGACGGCCTGGGTACAACTCTACAAGCTGGACCTTCACAGCGGGGAGATCGTCCAGCTCAGCGATGGCCATACCCGGGATTCCGGCTGGGCCATCTGGTGTGAGCATCACCTGCGGGGCATCTACAACCACCTGAGCGCGCTGAACCAGACCCGGCGGGAGGTCTACTACTTCCAGGATGAGGAGATCCGGGCCACCCACATCGACACCCTGGAGAATCGGGTCGTCCACACCATGCCTGGCCGTATCCCCGTGGGCCAGACCGGCTTTTCGCCGGACGGGCGCCTCTTCGCCTTCATCCACGCCGACCGGGAGCTGTTCAAACAGGCCATCGCCGACCGGGAGGCCATCCAGAACATGCGCCAGCCCTTTGACCACGAGGCGTGGCGGCGTCAGGTGCCCACCACCATCGGCGTGCTGGACACCGAAACGGGGGCCTACCGGGAGGTGATCGCCCTGGACTTCCACGTTCACCACGTCTTTTTCCTGGACAACCAGCGGCTGTTGGTCAACCATGTGGAAGGCGAAAACGGCATGTGGACCATCCGGCTGGACGGCAGCGGCCGCCGGGAGCTGCGGCCCGAGGCTGGCCATGGCAAGGTCTGCCACCAGGTGGTGACCGAGCGGGGCCTGCTCTACGAGGCCAACGAATGGCGGGATGGCAGGCGGAAGGTCTGGTTTGGCCGTTACGACCTGGAGACGGATACCTACGAGGAATTCCTGTTGCCCGGCGTGGGCTATGTCCACACAGGCTACGACCCGGCCGGGCGCCTCTACTTCATCGAAAACCAGGGCGATCGCCACGAGCTGTTGACCATCGAGCACCCCGGCGACCCCTATGAGTTTCGCCTCAAATTGCTGCGCCGGTTGAGCCCCATTCCTCGGGGACAGCGCTTCCACGCCCATCCCTTCCTGGGGCCCGACCGGCGCTGGCTCTACTACACCGAGGTCATCGACGGCTTCTCCCAGGTCTGCGCCCTGGACGTCCAGGACCTGACCCAATCTTGAACCTGTTTGGAATCCATAGCCTCCACAGATTCAGAAGTCCCCTTCCCGGGCGTAGGGATAGCTCCACAACGTCACCTGCAACACAATGGACTTGAACCAGGCCTGGTGCATTTTGGCCACTTCTTCCGGGCTGTGCCCCTTTTTGGCCAGGAAGGGCTCGATGGTGGCTGTGATGGGCACAATGAACGCGATCAGGTAGCGCAGGGGAATGATGGGCGGCGCCTCCACGCCGTCCACCTGGTTTTTCTTGGTGCGGTGATGGCGAAGGGCGATCTCATGCTGATAATTCAACCACGCCTGATCGTAGGGCCGACGGCAGGTATCCAGGATCCACTGGCCGAAACGGGCCCGCACCCGCTCCAGGTACGAGGCAATGGGCTGTCCATCGGGCCCGGTAAAGTAGTGGAGCAGGTGGGGATGGGAGCCCACAAAGCCGTACCAGAGGTCTAAAATCTCGTCCACCTGGTCGGCCAGGACTTCCCCCGCCATCTGCAGGTAGCGGACATCCTCCTCGCTCCACAGGATGGTTTCCTGGAGTTGGGCCAGCGCTTCCAGGGAGATGGGCGATTGGGCTACTTCGGGCTGGCCATAGGTGTAGCCGGGAATGGAGGTGGAAACGGTCATGGTCAACGCTCCTTTCTTGCCTGGGTTCCTATCTTTGTACTTTCCTTTGAGCCAAGGTACGCAGTCACGCATCCTTGCGTGACGGGTGCCGCCCCCTTGTCCGGCCAGGAGACCGGACCTACGATGCTCTGGACAAAACCCGGTGTTCACCCGTGGACCGAGTACATGGTGGTACGTAGGTCACGCATCCTGGCGTGACGGGTGCCGCCCCTTTGTCCGGCCAGGAGACCGGACCTACGATGCTCTGGGTAACACCCGGTGTTCACCCCTGGACCGAGTACGGGGTGGTACGTAGGTCACGCATCCTGGCGTGACGGGTGCCGCCCCCTTGTCCGGCCAGGAGACCGGACCTACGATGCTCTGGGCAACACCCGGTGTTCACCCGTGGACCGAGTACGTGGTGGTACGTAGGTCACGCATCCTGGCATGACGGGTGCCGCCCCCTTGTCCGGCCAGGAGACCGGACCTACGATGCTCTGGGCAACACCCGGTGTTCACCCGTGGACCGAGTACGTGGTGGTACGTAGGTCACGCATCCTTGCGTGACAGGGGTGCCGCCCCTTTGTCCGGCCAGGAGACCGGACCTACGATGCTCTGGGCAACACCCGGTGTTCACCCGTGGACCGAGTACGTGGTGGTACGCAGTCACGCATCCTGGCGTGACGGGTGCCGACCCCTTGTCCGGCCAGGAGACCGGACCTACGATGCTCTGGACCAAACCCGGTGTTCACCCGTGGACCGAGTACGTGGTGGTACGTAGGTCACGCATCCTGGCGTGACAGGGCTGCCGACCCCTTGTCCGGCCAGGAGACCGGACCTACGGGGAATCCGTGGATCTGACTTGACAATGGTAAGATAGCCCAGGCATAATCATAAGTAAAATACATGAATTGGATAACAACCATAAGAATTATTTATCGCACAGGGTAGGCCAGGAGGCAGTGAGGGAGAAAGGGAGTCGAGGGATCATGGAGCTGCGTCAACTGCGCTATTTCCTGACCGTGGCAGAGGAGGGGCATTTTACCCGGGCGGCCGAGAAACTCTACATCTCTCAACCCGCCCTCTCGCAACAGATCCGTCAGTTGGAGGAGGAGGTGGGGATGGCCCTCTTCGAGCGGCTTCCCCGCGCCATCCGCCTGACCACGGCCGGCGCGACCCTGGCCGTCCACGCCCGGCGGATTCTCCAGGCGGTGGAGGAGGCCCAGACCGCCCTGGCGGAGCTGGCCGGCCTCGCTCGGGGCTCCCTGCGCATTGGTGTGGTGCAGACAGTCAACGCCTACTGGATGCCCCAGCTGGTAGCCCGGTTCACCCGCCAATACCCGGCCATCGAGCTCCACGTGGACGAACTTCCCGCGGACGACATTGAGGCCGGCCTGCTGGATGGCACCCTCCATGTGGGCATCGGTTTCGTGCCCCCCACCAGCCGGGATATCCAGACAGAGAGTCTCTTTACCGAGGAATTGGTGCTCATCGTGGCCCAGGAACACCCTCTGGCCGCCCAGGCCGAGGTTCCGGTGCAGGAGGTGGCCCAATTTCCGCTGATCCTGCTGCCGCGGAGCTTCTGCACCCGGCGGCTGTGGGAGGCAAGCGCTGCCCAGGCCGGCGTGTCGCCCAAGGTGCTCATTGAAATGAACACCATCGGCAGCATTCTCGCAGCCGTTCGACAGACCAACGGCGCCACAGTGCTACCAGCCCTGGCGCTGGCCGGCGATGGTCAGCCCGGCCTGACGGCCGTCCGGCTGGTGGCGCCTACCCCCCGGCGTACGGTGGGCCTCATGTGGCGCCGCCGGGGCTGCCGGGATGTGGCAGCCCGGGCCTTCGCAGAGATCGTCCGTCAGGAGAGCCTCCACCTGGACGGAGCGCTCGCGGCCGGGCTGGTGCAGTAGCCCACGGAGCGCCCGGTAGGGTTGCCCCACAGAAAGGCCACACAGGGAGACGAATCGGATGCCTGCCCCCCAGGGTGGAAGGGGGCAGGCACAGCCGCTCACCAGGCACAGCCACTCACCAGGCACAGCCACTCACACGGTGAAGCGGGCCACCGCGTCTTCGTCGATCTCCACCCCCAGGCCGGGCACGTCCTCCACCGGGAAAGCGCCATCAACCGGTTCGGGAAAGCGGCGGGCGATGCGTGCCTTCTGGGCGTGGGCACGGTGGGCATGTTCCAGGATTTGAAAATTGGGGATAGCGGCCGAGTAGGCCACGGACGCGGCCACGGCCAGGATGCCACCGCCGCCCACATGGGGAGCAATGGGCAGGTTGAAGCTGTCACACAGGGCGGCGATGCGCTTTCCCTCGCTCAGGCCGGTACGGGCGATGTCCGGCATGGCCACGTCAAAGGCGCGATGTTCAATCCACTGGCGCCACTCCCAGGTAGTGCGCAGCCACTCCCCCGTGGCCACCTGCATGTCCAGGGCGCGGGCCACTTCCGCCTGGCCGTGGACATCCTCCGGCTGGGTAGGCGACTCCAGCCAGCGCACACCCAGTTGCTCCAGCCCGCGCCCCAGTTCAATGGCGCCGGACACGTCTCGCAGCATGTGGATGTCCACCATTAACTCCACCTGGGGCCCCACTACTTCCCGCACAGCCTGGACAATCTGCAGAATCTCCGGTGTCGAGACGCGCAGGTGCAGCTTGAGGGCCTGGTACCCCTCAGCCACGTGCTCCTGGGCCTGGCGGACCAGGGTTGCTTCATCGGTGCCGCCGATGCCGGCATAGACCCGGACCCTATCCCGGAACTGGCCGCCCAGCAACTTATGGGCCGGTTTGCCCAGGGCCTTGCCCATCAGATCGTACAGGGCCAGGTCGACGCCGGCCAGGGCATCCACATAAAAGCCCGTGACATGGCCTCGCTCACGCATGGCACTATACAGCCGGTACCAGAGATACTCCACATCGAACGGATCCTGGCCCAGGAGCACGGGGCGACAGAGATCCTCCACAATCGCCCGCACCGCGCGGCCGCCTACTGGGGCCTGGCCTTCGCCCCAGCCGACCAACCCGTTGTCAGCTTCCACCCGCACCAGGCAAGTCTCGTGGGCGCGGGAGTAGATGGACGTCCAGGCGTCCCGGGCGATAAAATAATCGCCGTACGTATCCAGATTTTCCGTTGTACCCTCGTTGCCGGTATCGGCCGGCGGAAGTTTGATGGCAAAAGCATCAACCCGGGCAATTTTCATGGCGTTATACACTCCTTGGATTCGGTGGACCTGGGGTGGGTAGGATGGGAATCCGGGCAGGTGCAAGAAGCCCAGAACCAACAACCCAAGTGTAACCCAGACGGCTACCAGGCTCAAATGGCCCGCGCATTTGGCCCGCCAAATTGCCAGGCTCGCGGGAATCGCGTATACTATCCATCGGGTATCGGTAACATAGGGTGGCTCTACGGCAGTAAAGCCCATCGTTTGCCCCCGGCAAGGGTTTCCCCAGACGACACCATCTCACCGTCATCTCACCATGCGCTATCGCCATAACAGACGGGCAGCAGGACTATGGGGACCTGGCCAGCGGTGCCGTACACGACAGCGCGCCTGGCCAGCCGGCCTCATGAGGCCACCCGCATAGTTCGACATCCAAAGCGATCCTGAATTCATGGGAATTCAGGGTTTGTGTGGTAAACTAAAGATGATTGAACACCCTTTTCCCATCGCAGGCATCATCTGGCTGAATCTTCACGTCGAAGCAAACATCCCACCGGAATGGTCAGGGCAACCTGTGCCCCACGTGCCGTATCTGCGTGTTTCCCAGGAGTAGCTAGAGGAGTGACATGTTGCCAGCAAACAAAATTGCCCCCATTTTCCTGACGCTTGTGGCTGCGCTGGTGCTCAGCGGCTGCGCCCTGCTGCCCAGCGGCGGTCTGGCCGACCGGGCAGCCGCCGAAGAGCCCACCCCCACCCCCATCCCCACCCCGGTGGTGGCCGTCAAGCCCACCTACAAGGTCCAACGGGGTGAAATTGTTCACGAATTGGAATTTAGTGGCCGCATCTCACCGGTCAACGAAGAGGACCTCTTCTTCCGGGCCAGTGGCCGGGTTCGAGCCGTTTTCAAGAAACGCAATGATTTCGTGACCGCCGGGGAGATCATCGCCGAGCTGGAGATCGACAGCCTGGAACGGCAGCTGGAAGCCGCTGAACTGGAGCTGGAACGGGCCCAGGTGCGGCTGGACCAGGCCCAACAGGCACTGGCCTACCAGCAGAAGGTGGCCCAGACCAACCTGGAGATTGCCCAACTGCGCCTGGCCGCGCTCCAGGCGGACGCCCAGCCCGACACCACGGCCATTGCCATCCAGCAGAAGCAGGTGGAGCTGGCGCAGCTGGAGGTGGAGCGACTGAGCCAGGGGGTGGATCCCCTGCTGGTCAGCGACGTGACCCGGGCCGAGCTCAACGTGCAAAAGCTGAAGGCCGACATTGCCGAACACCAGGTCATCGCACCCTTTGACGGCCAGCTGCTCTCCGTCTCCCTGACCCCCGGCCAGGCGGTGGACGCCTACAAGCCCGTGGCCACCCTGGCCGACGTCACCGAGCTGGAGGTGAGCGCGGATCTGATCAGCACCCAGATGCAGGATCTGGTGGAAGGCATGCCGGCTTCCATCATCCTGGTCAGCCGCCCCGGCGTGGAACTGACCGGCTCCATCCGCCGCCTGCCCTACCCCTACGGCAGTGGCGGACGCGGTACCACCGTGGAAGATCTGGACAAGTCCACCCGCATCACCCTGGATCAGTCGGCGGCCGAAGCCGGCTACGAACTGGGCGATCTGGTCCGGGTGCGGGTAGAGCTGGAACGGAAGGCCGACGTGCTGTGGCTACCGCCCCAGGCGCTGCGGGTCTTTGACGGCCGCCGCTTTGCCGTCATCCAGGACGGCGACGTCCAGCGCCGGGTGGATGTGACGGTGGGCATCGAGACGCCGGAGCGGGTTGAGATCGAAGCAGGCCTGGAAGAGGGTCAGGTCGTCATCGGACAATAGGCTACGCCATGCGATTCATCCTGCGAACGTTAGCAATCTTCGCGGTTGCAACAAGGCGGCTATTTGCCCAGCGCGGCCTGGCCCTGGCCACCGCGCTGGGCCTGGTGGCCTCCGTGGCCATCGTCATGAGCATCCCCCTGTACACTGATGCGGTCTACTACCGCATCCTGCAGGAAGAGCTCCAGAAGTCCGACACCAGCGGCGAGTTGCAGCGCCCTCCCTTTGCCTTCATGTTCCGCTACGTGGGCTCCCTCTACGGGCTGAAGCAGTGGGAGGACGTGCAACAGGTGGACACCTACCTGATGGAGAGCGGCGCCCGGCTGTTGGGGCTGCCCCACAAACTCACCGTCCGCTATTTCCGCACGGACAACTTCCGGCTCTTCCCCACCGAAGATCTGGCCTATGCGGACGTGAAGGATCCCCTGGCCTGGATCAACTTCGCCTTTGCCAGCGACTTCGACCAACACATCACCCTGGTGGAAGGGACCTTCCCTGCGGTGGCCGACTCGGATCCCGAGACGGACATGGAAGTGCTGATCAGCCAGGCCATTGCCGACGAGTTTGGCATCCAGGCTGGCGAACGCTTCGTCACCTTCCGCCAGGTTCAGGAGGGGGAAACACGCCGGGTGGTCCAGATCCCCATCCGGGTGGCGGGCATCTGGACGGCGACCGATCCATCCGAGGAATATTGGTTCTACCGCCAGACGGTCTTTGAAAATCAGTTCTTCATCCCGGAGGAGAGCTTCCTCCTGCGCATCGTCCCCTTACTCAACGACGAAGTGGCCCAGGCCCTGTGGTACTTCGTCATGGATGGGTCAGGCGTCAACTCCAGCGACGTGGGATGGCTGTTGAGCCGCATCAACACGGTGCAGCAGCAGGCCTCTTCCTTGCTGGCCAACACCCGGCTGGAGGTCTCGCCCCAGGATGCCCTCTACCGCTATCGCACCTCCTCGACGCTGCTGAACATTCTGCTCTACGCCTTCAGCATTCCCATCATCGGCCTGCTCCTGGCCTTCATCGGCCTGGTGGTGGGCCTGTCGGTGGGGCGTCAGCGCAACGAGATCGCGGTGCTGCGCAGCCGGGGGGCCACCGTCTTCCAGGTGTTGGGCATCGCTGCGCTGGAGGCCCTGGTGCTGGGCGCCATCGCCCTGGCCACGGGGATGCCGGTCAGCCAGCAGATCGCCCAGGCCATCGGCGCCACCCGCAGCTTCCTCAACTTCACCATCGAATCCGACCTGCGGGTTACCATGACCATGGCCACCCTCCGCTTTGGGTTGGCCGCGGTGGTCGTCACCATGGTGGCCCAGGTCTTCCCTTCCTTCGGCGCAGCCCGCCACACCATCGTCACCTACAAGCAGGAACAGGCCCGCACCATTCGGCCACCCTGGTGGCAGCGGGCCTGGCTGGACCTGCTGCTCCTGATTCCTGCTGGCTACGGCGCCTATCTGTTGCAACAGCAGGGCTCCATCGCCCTGCCCGGCAGCCCGGCCCTCAGCGGCGGCCCCTTCGACAACCCGTTGCTCTTCCTGGTGCCGGCCCTGGCTGCCTTCTCGTTGACGCTGCTGATGCTGCGCGTCCTGCCCCTGGTCATGGCTGGTATCGCCTGGCTGGCCGGCAAGATGAACAGCGTGGGCTTCCTGCTGGCCACCCGCTACCTGGCCCGCAACCCCGGCTTCTACTCGGCACCGCTGGTGCTCCTGATCCTGACCCTGAGCCTCTCTACCTTCACCGCGTCCCTGGCCCAGACCCTGGATCATCACCTCTACGACCAGAGCTACTACCGCACCGGCGCAGACATGCAACTGGTGGAGCTGGGCCAGAGCAACGAAACCGCGGGCACACCGCCAGGAGAGACGGGCGCCGGAGGTGCGGCGAGCGGTGCTGCCAGCGGCGGCGAAAGCAGCACCATTCCCGAAGCCCGCTGGGTCTTCGTCCCTGTCTCCGAGCACCTCAAGGTGCCGGAGATCCTGGCGGCCACCCGGGTAGGCCGCTTCGGCGCCAGCATCCAGGCCCAGGGCTCCTGGGTGGAGGCTGAATTCATGGGCATCGACCGGGTGGACTTCCCCAAGGCGGCCTACTGGCGCCGGGACTTTGCCTCGGCCAGCCTGGGCGCCCTGATGAATTCCCTGGCCGTGGCCCAGGACGGGGTGCTCCTCTACCGGCCCTTCATGCGCCAGAACGCCATCCGGGTGGGCGACCAGGTCCAGATCCGGGTCTCCAGCTATGGCCAGCGGGCCGACATGACCGTCACCGTGGTGGGGGATTTCAACTACTTCCCCACCTGGTACCCCGACCCGGAGGAGCCGACCCTGATCGTGGGCAACCTGGACTACTTCTTTGAGCAGGCAGGCGGCCAGATGCCCTACAACGTCTGGGTCAAGACGGTGCCCAACGTGGACTACGAAAAGATGATCCGGGACCTGCGCAGCCTGGACATCTCGGTGTTGAACTGGCGTTCGGCCCGCCAGCGCATCGCCGAAGAGCAGCGCCGGCCCGAGCGGCAGGGTCTCTTCGGCGTGCTTTCCGTTGGTTTCCTGGCTGCGGCCTTGCTGACGGTGTTGGGCTTTTTCCTCTATGCCCTTTTCTCCTTCCGCCGTCGCTTTATCGAGCTGGGTACCCTGCGGGCCATTGGGCTGTCCCCCGGCCAGATGACGACTTTCCTCGCCTGGGAACTGGCGTTCGTGATTTTGCTGGGGTTGGGGGCCGGCACTGTGCTGGGTGCCCTGGTCAGCAACATCTTCATTCCCTATCTCCAGGTGGGCGCGGACATCGAAGCCGTTACACCGCCCTTCCTGGTGGAGATCGCCTGGGATGCCATCAGCCGCATCTACCTGCTCTTCGGCCTGCTCTTCGTGGCGGCCTTGAGCGTGCTGGCAGCGCTGCTGCTGCGGATGAAGATCTTCCAGGCAATCAAGCTCGGTGAGACGGTGTAGTGATTAGCCATGAGCCCAGGGAGTATTTTGCATGTCTGAGCCCTTTATCTTATGTGAAGGCCTGGTCAAGATCTACCAGGTGGCTGAACTGGAAATGGTGGCCCTGCAAGGGCTGAACCTGACCATCGAGCAGGGAGAGCTGGTGGGTATCGTGGGCGCCAGCGGCAGCGGGAAATCGACCCTGATGAACATCCTCGGCGGCCTGGACCGGCCCACCGCCGGCAAGGTACGGGTGGATGGCCACGACCTGCTGAAGATGCCCGACCGCCAGCTCAACCGCTATCGGCGGGAGAAGGTGGGCTTCGTCTGGCAGCAGAGCACCCGCAACCTGGTCCCCTACCTGAATGCCATCCAGAACGTGATGCTCCCCATGACCCTGGCCGGTGTCACCGGCCGGGAAAAACGGCGGCGGGCCGCGGAACTGCTGGAGATTGTTGGCCTGGGCGACCGGATGTACCACCACGTGCCGGAGCTCTCCGGCGGTGAACAACAGCGGGTAGCCATCGCCGTGGCCCTGGCCAACAACCCCACCCTGCTCCTGGCCGACGAGCCCACCGGCGAGCTGGATTCAGTCACCGCCAAGGCCATCTACCGGACCTTCCAGATGCTGACCCGGGAACTGGGCATCACCACCCTGATCGTCAGCCACGACCCGGGCATTGCCCGCCACGTGGATCGGGTGGTGGCCATCCGGGATGGCATGCTGGCCAGCGAAACCATCCGCCATGCGGCGACCCCGCAGCCCACCGCCGACGGCGAAAGCCCCGCAACCGAGGAAGAAGAACACTCCTTTGCCGAACTGGTGGTGCTGGACAGCGCCGGCCGGGTCCACATTCCTCAGGAATTCCTGGAGCAGCTCAATATCCAGGGCCGGGCCCAATTGGAGCTCACCGAAGAGGGCATTCTCATCCGGCCCGCGGTCCATACCCGCACGGAACAGGTCCGGGTGGACGGCAACGGCGCGACCGACGGCGTCCTCAAAGTCGCCGTCCAGGAGGAACAGCCAGCCGCCAACGGCAAACAACGGGGCGGCGTCCGGCGCCTCTTCGGGCGGCTGGGACGACGGAAGAAAGAGTAGGGCCCATTGTGCTCCGGCGATGGGCCACGGCCCACCGCTGAGGATGATGAGCGTACTCGATGAGTTAAAAATGAGGGAGTGCCATCTTGTCTGAGACAAACGGGACAACCAACAGCGGCCCCATTATCGAAACGGTGGATCTCTGGCGCATCTACCGCCTGGGCGACCAGGAGATCCCGGCCCTGCGGGGCATCAACCTGCGCATCTACGAGGCCGAATTCATCGCCCTGAAGGGTCGCTCCGGCAGCGGCAAGACGACCCTCTTGAACTGCCTGGGCGGCCTGGACAAGCCCACCCGGGGCGAGGTACGCATCTTCGGCCAGGAGATCGCCAAGTGGAACGAGCGACAGCTCACCAACTGGCGTCGCCACCAGGTGGGCTTCATCTTCCAGTCCCTGGGACTGCTGCCGGCCCTGTCCGCCTACGAGAACGTGGAGCTCATGCTGCGCATGATCGGCGTCAAAGGCAAGGAACGTCACCGGCGCACGGTGGAGTGCCTGGAGCTGGTGGGCCTGGGCAAATGGATGGACCACCGTCCCTATGAGCTCTCCGGCGGCCAGCAGCAGCGGGTGGCCGTGGCCCGGGCCCTGGCCAACCGCCCCAGCCTGATCCTGGCCGACGAGCCCACCGGCGAGCTGGACAGCAAGACCGGCCGGGAGATCCTGACCCTCTTCCGGACCATCGTCCGGGAACAGAAGGTGACCATGTTGATGGCCACCCACGACAGCCTGGTGGATGAGCACGTGGACAAGGTCCTCCATCTCCGGGATGGCCAGATCGTCACCCAGGCTGAATATGACGCGGAGCTGGCGCCGGACGAAACCGACAGCGCCCAACAGCCCGCGGCGGTACCCTGAGCACCGAACCAACCATCCAATACCGTCACCAATACTTCACGAACGAGGATTGTTATGGCCAAAATTGGCGTCGTCGGATGCGGCCATATTAGCGGCGTCTACTTGAAATCCCCCCAACTCTTCCCCATTCTGGAAATCGTCGCCTGCGCGGACCTGGATCTGGCCCGTGCCCAGGCCAAGGCCCAGGAGCATCAGATCCGCGCCTGCACGGTAGAAGAGCTTCTGGCCGACCCGGAGATCGACATCGTGGTCAACCTGACCATCCCGGCAGCCCATGCCGAAGTGGGCCAGGCAGCCCTGCGGGCCGGCAAGCATGTCTACAGCGAAAAGCCCCTGGCGCTGAACACGGTCGACGGCCAGGCCCTCCTGGAACTGGCCCAGGCCCAGGGGCGACGGGTGGGCTGCGCACCCGACACCTTCCTGGGTGGCGGCTTGCAGACCTGCCGCAAGCTGATTGACGACGGCTGGATCGGGGAACCGGTGGCCGCCACGGCCTTCATGATGTCCCATGGCCACGAACACTGGCATCCCAGCCCAGAGTTCTACTACCAGCGGGGCGGCGGCCCCATGTTCGACATGGGCCCCTACTACCTGACCGCCCTGGTCTCCCTCCTGGGCCCGGTCCGCCGGGTGACCGGCTCCACCCGCATCACCTTCCCCGAGCGCACCATCACCAGCCAGCCCAAATTCGGGCAGAAGGTCCAGGTGGAAGTGCCCACCCACGTGGTCGGCGTGCTGGACTTTGCCAGCGGCGCCATCGGCAACATCATCACCACCTTCGACGTCTGGGCGGCCGAACTGCCCCGCATCGAAATTTACGGCACCGAAGGCACCCTGAGTGTCCCCGACCCCAACACCTTCGGCGGACCGGTACGGCTGCGGCGAGCTGGCAGCAGCGAGTGGCACGAGATCCCCCTCACCCACCCCTACACCACCAACAGCCGGGGTCTGGGCGTGGCCGACCTGGCCCACGCCCTGCGGAGTGGACGCCCCCACCGGGCCAGCGGCGAACTGGCCTTCCACGTACTGGAGATCATGGAGGCCATCCACCTGGCCAGTGACGAAGGCTGCCACGTGGAGCTGAAAAGCCTCTGCGACCGACCCGCGCCCCTGCCCCTGGGCATGCAACCCGGCATCCTGGACGATTGAACGCCAGCAGCACCATGCCTCCTCAGCCTCTGGGCCAGGTCAAAGCCCTGACCTTCGACGTCTTCGGTACAGTGGTGGACTGGCGCGGCAGCCTGATCCGGGCCGGGGAGGCACTGGGGCGCGCGCTGGGCGTCACCGTGGACTGGGCTCGCTTCGCCGACGACTGGCGGGCCGGTTATGGGCCGGCCATGGATCGGGTGCGCCGGGGCGAGTTGCCCTGGACCCGGCTGGATGCGCTGCACCGAATGATTCTGGACGACCTGCTGGTGCGCTATAACCTGACGTTCCTGGACGAAGCCTCCCGCGTCCACCTGAACACCATCTGGCACCGGCTGGACCCCTGGCCCGACAGCATCCCCGGCCTGACCCGGCTGCGCAGCCGCTACATTGTGGCCACCCTCTCCAACGGCAACGTGGCCCTGCTGGTCCATATGGCTAAACACGCGGGCCTGCCCTGGGACTGCATCCTCTCGGCGGAGCTGGCTCGCCACTACAAGCCGAACCCCGAAGTCTACCTTAAGGCGGCAGAACTTCTGGACCTGCGCCCGGAGGAGATCCTGATGGTCGCGGCCCACAACGGGGATCTGGCCGCAGCCCGGTCAGTGGGTTTCCGCACAGCCTTTGTGGCCCGACCCCTGGAGCACGGACCCGGCCAGTCCACCGATCTGGCCCCCGATGCCGATGTGGACCTGGCCGCCACGGACTTCCTGGATCTGGCGGATCAACTCCTGTAGCCTGGGGAAATTCGCGCCATGGCTTCAGACGCACCCCTCCGTTTTGGTATTCTGGGCGCGGCGCGCATCGCGCCCAAGGCCCTCATTGGGCCGGCCCGTCAGGTGCCCGGCGTGGTCGTGGCAGCCATCGCGGCCCGGAATCCGGACCGTGCCCGGCGTTTTGCAGCCCGGCACGGCATCCCCCGGGTGCATGAAAGCTACGCCGACCTGGTGGCGGATCCCGATATCGATGCCCTCTACATCCCCCTGCCCAATAGCCTGCACCACCCCTGGACCCTGCGCGGCCTGGAAGCCGACAAACACGTGCTATGCGAAAAACCCCTGGCCGCCAATGCCACCGAGGCCGCCGCTATGGTCCAGAAAGCGCACCAGAGCGGACAACTGCTCATGGAAGCCTTCCACTATCGCTATCATCCCCTGGCCGCGCGCATGAAGGCCATCGTGGATAGCGGCGAACTGGGCGCCATCCGCCATGTGGAAGCCCATTTCTGCATCCCTACCTGGCGCCCGTGGGACATCCGCTACCGCTATGACCTGGCCGGCGGGGCGCTGATGGACACGGGCTGTTACTGCGTCCATCTGGTGCGTTTCCTGGCCGGTGCGGAACCGGAGGTGATACAGGCCCGGGCCTGGCTGCGCTCGCCCCAGGTGGACCGACGGATGGAGGCGGATCTGGGTTTTGCCGACGGCCGTACCGCCCGCATTGTCTGCTCCCTCTGGTCCGCCACGCTGTTGCGGGTCCTGGTGCGGGTGGAGGGCGAGGCAGGCGAACTCACCGTCCTCAACCCCATCCTGCCCCACCTGTGGCACCGACTCCAGGTGCGAACGGCTACAGGGGTACGGCGAGAACAGGTGCCGGGCGACAGCACCTACGTTCACCAGCTGCGCGCCTTTGTCCAGGCGGTGCAGAACGGAATCCCCATCCCCACCAACGGTGCTGACGGCCTGGCCAACATGCGGGTGCTGGATGCCATCTACCGGGCGGCAGGGCTGGCTCCCCGGAGTACAAAGTAATCCGATGTGGGAGGGGAACGGCCATTGAGTGGGCCTGGAGTCCCGCTGTGGGAATTGATAGTGCTGGCAATCTGGCTGGCAGGGCCTTTTCCCCTGGCCAGATGGTGGCTGCATAGGAGGGCCCAGGGACAGGCATCGCCTCTCGGTACCACCCTGTTTTTGGGAGAAGCCTGGTGTATTCTGCAAATGGCCCTGGGCCTGGCTCTGGGTGCACTGGGGCTCTTCCGGCTCCTCCCCCTCATCCTGGCCCATGGCGTCCTCCTGGCGGCCGGCCTGGCCCTGTGGCAACGGGGGCGGCCTGCGACGGCGTCGTCGATGGGGCGGAAACGGCCATTCTCCTGGCCGTTTCTCCTGTTGGGAGCCCTCGCGGTCGGGTCAGGCTTTCAGCTCTTCCTTTGGAGCGTCCGCCAGCCCATCTACGACTACGACTCCCTGGCCTACCATCTGCCGACCATTGCCAACTGGATCCAACACGGCCGGTTGGTCCTGTTGGACCAGTTCGCCCACGAGCAGATCGGCCGTTACCCCTACAACTGGGAACTGTTAAGTGCCCTGCTGCTGCTCTGCCTGGGAGACGACCTGCTAGTCGCCCTCCCCAATCTGCTGGCCTGGATGCTGCTGGGAGTGGCCATCTATGCCTGCGCCCGGGAACTGGATGCCCGTCCAAGTCACAGCCTCACCGCCGCGCTTGTCGTACTCAGCATGCCCCTCTTGCTGGCCAGCGTCAATCGCATTCAGGTGGACCTGCCGCTGGCGGCGTTTTTCACAGTAGGCCTCTACTGGCTGCTGACCCGAAACGAAGGGGATCGTCGGCTGGCAGGATCGGGCCTGCTCATGGCCATCGGGCTGATGGCAGGCATCAAAATGAGCGGACTGGCCTATGGTGGCCTGCTGGCGCTTCCATGGGCTGTCGCGCATCTGTCTCGGCTCCCAGGGATTTCACTGCGTCCCTGGCTGCGGCAGGACCTTCTGGCCGGCGTGCTGAGCGTCGGGACGGGCGCCTTCTGGTACGTGCGCAACTACCTGGATCTGGGCAATCCCCTGGCCTACCTGGCGGTGTCCGTGGGGAATATGGAGATTTTGCCCGGCAATCCCCGCTTCACCGCGCGCACCGCACGTACCACCCTGGCCCATCTCTTCGACCTGGGCAATGCGTCCCACTGGCAGATCTGGCTGGAGCAGCTCCGCCAGCAGATGGGCCTGCCGTTCATGCTGCTGGGCGGACTTGTGTTGGCCTACGGCATGTGGCGCCTGGCAAAGCGCGGTACAAAGCTCCTGACAGCCCTTGGGCAGCCAGGGAGCCGACCCCATCGTCCAGCCCTATTCTGGCAGGGGTCAACGGTAACGTCGGCCGGCGACGAACAATCGGGACCGGCATGGCGGACCATGGCCGTCGCTGCCCTGGTGCTGGGTGCGTCTTTGCTGTACTGGTATACACCCTACAGCGCCGACAACGGCCAGAATGGCTGGCAGATCACCCCCTGGCTGGGTGACGCCATGCGCTATGGCTTTGTGGCGGCGGCCCTGGTGGCCGTTCTGGCCGCGGCTGTGGCCAGTCGGCTCTCCCTGCCCGATTGGGTGGGGCTGGTTGTGGCGGCCTGGGCCCTGACACAGACCATGCTCCGCCTGGCGTGGTACAGCCTTCCCCTCTGGACTGGGCTTGCCCTGCTCCTGATCCTGGGCTACCATCGCCCAGGATGGCTTCTTCCCAGGGGAGACAGCGGCCCCACCGGCGGGATTGCGGGATGGGCTAGAAGCGTGGTGGTATGGATGGTTGGGGGCATGCTATTGGCCGGGCTGGGCCCTGGCCTGTCCTTCCTGGCAGCCCAGCGAGCTCAACATCGCGCCGCCCTATATGGACCTGCTTATGTCTACCTGTCCCAGGCCCACCTGGACGGATCCGTTGCCTACCTGTGGAGCCATCGCGCCTATCTCTTCTACGGCGACCGCTTCCAACAGAAGGTGGTCTATGTCCCCGCCACCGATGGAGAAAGCCGGGAAGACTGGATCCAGCGGCTTGAGGCCCTGGGCGTGCAGGTGGTGGCTGTGGGGCCGTTACGCCCTGCCTGGCAGGATCGTCCAGAGCTGGCCTGGCTGGCTCAAAGCCCGGAGGTATTCCGCCCGCTGGTGGGGGCCGATCCCGCCCAGGAGGTGGTCCTCTGGCAACTGGCCAACAGCTCCATGAGCCGGTCCCCCTGAAAAACGTTGCGGTTCCGAAAGCCAACCTGGCTTAAGCGAACAAATACCGGCATCATGTTCTTGTGGACATGACCACGCAAGAACATGGATCAAACCCTGGGGGCAACTCCACAAAATGCCCCCTACATGCAAAATCAGGAGGATTTTATGCCCGACAGCAGTTGGTTCACCCATGATCGTTTTGGTCTTTTCATCCACTGGGGCATCTATGCCCTGCCGGCCCGCCACGAATGGGTGAAAAGCCGGGAGATGATCAGCGACGAGGAGTACCAGAAGTACTTTGACCACTTCGATCCAGACCTGTACGACCCATCCACCTGGGCCCAGCTTGCCAAAGCCGCTGGCATGAAGTACTTCGTAGTGACCACCAAGCACCACGACGGCTTCTGCCTGTGGGACTCTGCCCTGACCGACTACAAGGCCACCAACACACCTGCCGGCCGGGATCTACTCAAACCCATGGTAGAAGCGTTTCGCAGCGAAGGCCTCAAGGTGGGCTTCTATCACTCGGTCATCGACTGGCATCATCCGGAATTCCCGGTGGATGGCCTCCATCCCATGCGCGAGAATCTGGAGTTCCGGGAAAAGGCCAGGAACCGGGATGTCCGCAAATATGCCGAATATCTCCACGGCCAGACCCGGGAGCTCCTCACCCAGTTCGGGAAGATCGACATCATCTGGTTCGACTTCTCCTACTCCCAGCGGGACTGGGGTTGGTCTCGGGGAAAGGGCAAAGAAGACTGGCAGTCGGAGAAGCTGATGGCCATGGTGCGGGAGCTTCAGCCCCACATCCTGGTCAACGATCGCCTGGAGGTAGGCGGCGACTTCAAGACGCCGGAACAGTATCAGCCGGCCGGCCGGCTCATGGTGGACGGCAAGCCCGTGGTGTGGGAAGCCTGCCAGACCCTCAACGGCAGTTGGGGCTATCACCGGGACAACCTGGACTGGAAGCCGGTGGACATGCTGATCCGGATGCTGGTGGATACCGTCTCCAAGGATGGCAACATGCTGCTCAACGTGGGACCCAATGCGCGGGGCGAGTTTGAACCCCGGGCCATCGAACGGCTGAAGGGCATCGGCGAGTGGATGCGTCTCCACGGCCGGTCCATCTATGGCTGTGGCGCCAGCCAGTTCACCCCGCCGCCGGACTGCCGCTACACCCAGCGGGGCAATCGCCTCTACCTCCACCTCTTCGCCTGGCCCTTCCGCCATGTCCACCTGCCGGATCTGGGTAACCGGGTGGAATATGCCCAGCTGCTGAACGACGCGTCGGAAATCCAAATGCGGGTGGTGGATCCCCACCAGCAGGCCCAAAACACCACCATGGGCGGGCTCGCCCCCAACACCCTGACCCTGGAACTGCCTGTCCAGAAGCCCGACGTGGCCGTCCCGGTCATCGAGCTTTTCCTGAAGGAATAGAGAGGCTCCACGGCCCCAGGAGAGCAGCCGCTGGCAGCCTCGAGAGGGCCGCGTAGAAATAGCGTATGATAACGGTCAATTTTCAGGAGTGTGCAGGCGTTGACAGAGAGGCGCCCTTTAATGGTACAATAGCCGCTCAGAGCAGGGCCCTCCTGTGGCCAGCCAAAAGGGCATGACCGTGGCGGCAGGAGGGGATTCACGCCAGACCGGGTGAACGAGTTGGGCAGGAATGGCCCCCGGTTCATCACGTTCGCCTGCCACTGTTGATAAGTCACGTTCTGTGAAGGAGGTAAAAATGGCTTTCACGTACACCAATTCCAAGGGGAACACCTACGTCCTCCATTCCCGCCAGACCACCCTCAAGAATGGTACGCAGCAGACCATCTACTTCTTTGCCAAGGAAGCGAAAGAGGGTGCGCTGGATGCCGTCCCCCCGGGCTACGAGGTGGCAGAGAGCAAGAACGGCCTGCCCGTCCTCAAGAAGGTACAGAAGTAATCACCCCACGTACCTGACCCATCGCTGGCTCCCTGCCTCAGGGAGAGAGCACGACAGGGGGCACAGAGGTTTCCGAAATGAAAACCCTGTGCCCCCTGTGGTATTCCATCAGTCCGTCCGGTGAGCCAGTGCGCCACCTGGAACAGACTGGCGGCCCATCCCAAATCTGGCATGTGGGTGCCGTGCCATAGCCGGCTTCACCTGCATCAGGGGCGGCCATCCCGGCAACGAAAAAGAGGGATTCGACTTGGAGCCGAATCCCTCTCTTGTTCCCTCTTACAACGACGCTGTTAGCCAAGGGCCATCAGGCGTACCTGGGGCTTAACCTCGACCTGGCGCCGCCGTCTCAGGGGAAGCCTGCGCCAGGCTCAGGGAGCAAGCCGCTGGACGTTGACCGCCGCCGGCCCCTTCTGCCCTTCCTGGACCTCAAACTCCACCTGCTCACCCTCTTTGAGGGTCTTGTAGCCATGCCCCAGAATGGCCGAGTGATGTACGAAGACATCCTTGGCACCCCCCGTGCGGGAGATGAAGCCATAGCCCTTCTGGTCATTGAACCACTTAACTGTTCCGATCTCGCGTTTAGACATGTCTGGACCTCCTACTACTAGTGGATATTACTCGTAAGACGCGTAGTCAATTCCAAACTGCTAAACGACAAGACGCCCAGACCGCCGTTGCAGTCTGGGCGATGTATTGCTACATTCGGAACAGAACTAACAGCGTCTTGAATCATACTATACACCAACTCGGACACGCCGTCAAATCCGAAAAAACGCGGAATTACAGCCGGTACGCCTGTTTGGCCAGGCCATAGGCCGCGGCGTGGATCATCTCCTGCGCCTCGTCCATGGCGATGACACTGCGCACCACCAGGTCGGCCAGCCAGTTGGCATCCACCCGGCGGGCCAGGTCGTGACGGGCCGGGATGGACGGGTAGGCCCGGGTGTCGTCGTTGAAGCCCACCGTGTTGTACAGACCCGCCGTCTCACTGACCAGCTGCCGGAAACGCATCATGCCGTTCCAGCTGTCATAGAACCACCAGGGCGGCCCCAGCTTCACCGCCGGGTAATGGCCGGCCAGGGGCGCCAGCTCCCGGGAGAAGGTGGTCTCGTCCAGGGTGAACAGGATCAGGGTGAAGTTCTTCTCGTTGCCGTAGCGGTTCAGCAGGGGGCGCAGGTTGCGGGTGAACTCGGTGGCCAGGGGAATGTCGCCACCCATGTCCGGACCGAAGCGCTCGAAGATGGGCTGATTGTGGTTGCGGAAGGAGCCGGGGTGCAACTGCATGACCAGGCCATCCTCCACGCTCATGCGGGCCATCTCCATCAGCATGTGCCCGGTGAATCGGACCGCATCGTCGGCGCTGGCTTCGCCTCGCAGGGCCCGCTGGAAGATGGCATCCGCCTCCCGTTCCGACAGGGCCTCGGTGTAGGGCGTCACCGCGGCGTGATCGGTGGCCGTGGCACCCATCTCCTTGAAGAAGGCCCGCCGCTGCTCTAATGCCCGGATGTAGCTGGGATAGTCGGTGACGTCGATGCCAGAAACCTCGCTCAAGCGCTGGATCTGCTCGCGCCAGCCCGGCGTATCCAGGTTGACCACCGCGTCGGGGCGGAAGGTGGGAATGATGCGGCCCTTCCAGCCGGAATCGCGGATGGCCTGGTGGTGCTCCAGGGTGGATGTGGCCGGATCGGTGGTGGCCAACACCTCGATGTTGAACTGCTCATACAGCCGGCGGGGCCGAAACTCCGGCGACTCCAGCTTCTCCGCGATCTGGTCGTAGATCTCCTGGGCTGTCTCTTCCGTCAGCCGGTCCCGCACGCCGAAGACCGAATAGAGCTCGTGGTTCAGCCACATGCCCGTGGGCGTCCCCCGGAAGAGGTAGAAGTGCTCAGCGAAGATCTGCCAGATCTTGCGGTGGTCTGTCTCCACCGGCGTGCCGTCTCGGGTGGGAATGCCCAATGCTTCCAGGGGAATCCCCTGGGAGTAGAGCATGCGGAAGACGTAGTGATCCGGGATGATGAACAGCTCGGTCGGCGTGCCGAAGCGGTAGTCTGGGTCGGCGAAGACCCGGGGATCCACGTGGCCGTGGGGACAGATCAGGGGTAGGTTGGCCACTTCTCGATAGAGGGCCAGTGCCACTTCCCGCACTCGGGGATCTGGATCAAAATAGCGATCCTCCGGCAGAAGGATCTTGGGGCGTTCAGGCATAGATACCTCCCACAATGCTGGATGATTTTTCGGGCAGGCCATCTTGGCCGCACCGAATCATGAGGTTTATCGTCTTCCTTACAGAAGACATTCAGGTTCAGTCACGCCGATGTCCCCAGTATAAACCGGCCAGGCAGGGTGGACCAAACGGCTGCACCCTGTTTTAGAGAGCGTTTTAGAGAGCCGGCAGGGAAAGCCTGAATGTGGCTCGCACCGGCTCCCCCACCCGGCAACACGCTTGGATGCAACGGACAGAATCAGGAAGGAGGTGGCACATCCATGACGCTACGGGAAGCGCGCCACATAGGCGGAGAAAGCCCCAAGGAGCCCCGAGGCGGAATGCCGCGCCCTCGGGGTCTCGGTGTACTGGAGGGGCGGCTATGGCGTCATCTGGTCCCCCTGGGGTTGCTCATGCTAGCCGGGCTGCTCATCTCCTGTAGCCGGGTCACACGTCCAGACAAACCCGCGGTCAGCCCCCCGCCGGCGACTCCGGTCACCAGCCCGACCCTGGGCGGCACCCCCATCAATCGTCCTCCGGCTCCAGCCGATCCCACTGCCTACGCGCCCAGCGTGGTGGTTCTCTGGAATGAGGCCATGCTGGCCGCGATTCGCCACGGCCCGCCCCGCCCCACCGTCATCGCCCGCAGCCTCTTCATGGTCCACACCGCCATCTACGACGCCTGGAGCCTTTACGACGATGTAGCCCGTCCCCTGGTGGCCAACGCGGCCTGGCGCCGGCCCGTCCCAGAGCATACGGAGGCAAACCAGGCCGCCGCCGTGAGCCAGGCAGCCTACCACATGCTGGTGGCCCTCTTCCCCGACTACGAGGCCAGAACCGCCGCCTTCACCCGCCTCATGTACAACCTGGGCTACCCCATCCAGTACCACATGGATAACACCCCGGCCGGGCTGGGCTATGCCGTAGCCCGGGCTGTCCTGGCGGACCGGGCCGATGACGGCTCCAACGCAGCCTACGACTATGCCGATACCACATCCGCCTACTGGCCAGAACTCTACCGGCCTGTCAACAGCCCTGATCCCTTTGCCGAGAACGGACTCTTCGGCGTGGCCTTTGACCCCAACCGGTGGGAACCCCTGCGGGTGCCCACCGGCAAGCTCAAAGATGCCCTGGGCTACCCCACCCTGGACCCGGCGGATCCCACCTCCTACACCGAACAGGTTTTCCTGACACCCCACTGGGGAGCCGTCCGCCCCTTTGCCCTGGCTTCCGGCGATCAGTTCCGCCCTCCAGGGCCGCCCAAGGCCGGCTCCGACGCGCCCTACATGGATGCCCTGGGCCGCCGTATGACCAACGACCAGGCCTATCACCTGCAGGTGGACGAGATCCTCCACCTCAGCGCCAACCTGACCGACGAGCAAAAGGTCATTGCGGAATACTGGGCCGATGGCCCCCGCTCGGAAACGCCGCCCGGCCATTGGAACGCCCTGGCCCACGGCATCTCCGCCCGGGACCACCACACCATCGGCGAGGATGCCCGCCTCTATTTTGCCTTGAACGGCGCCCTCTTCGACGCCAGCATCGCCGCGTGGGACGCCAAGCGAGCCTACGACTGCATCCGCCCGGTCTCCGCCATCCGGCGCAAATACGCCGGTCAGATGGTCACCGCCTGGGCCGGTCCCAACCAGGGAAGCCAGCCCATTCCCGGCGAACGCTGGCGCCCCTACCAGGATCTGACCTTCGTCACCCCGCCCTTCGCCGAGTACGTCTCCGGGCACAGCGCCTTCAGCGCCGCCGCGGCCACGGTGCTGACCCTCTTCACCGGCTCCAACCGCTTCTACGACGGCAAGACCATCCTCTATCACGAAGATTTCAACCAGGACGGCGTCCCAGACATGCTGGGGCAACACATCGTAGCCATCGGTGGCAATCGTTTCGAGAGCAGCCCTGCCCAGGTGATCGTCCTGCAGTGGGAGACCTTCCAGGAAGCGGCCGACGAAGCCGGCATCTCCCGCCGCTACGGCGGCATCCACTTCCAGGATGGCGACCTGCGCGGGCGGGACATGGGCCAATACGTGGGCACCCAGGCCTTTGACCTGGCCACGAAGCTCTGGCGTGGCCTCTCCCCACCCTGACTCCACGCCATTCGTTCCAATCGGACGCGGAGTCGGCATCCTCAGATGCCGACCCAAACGGGATGACGCCGCCCATGGGCAAGCTCCGGTCGAATCTCCGTGTAACCTGTGGTTCAATCATCTTCAGTTCAAAAGGAGTACACCAGAAGCCCGATCTGTGGTAAAGTAGAACCATGGCAACCGACGATGGCACCAGGGTGTGGCGACACAGGTGACTCCATCCTGCCCCCATGGCTGCTCCTCGTCCAATCGAACATCCCGTGGCAACGTTGAAGACAGGCTACTGGCACTTCCACCCACCCGTGAAACAGATCGCAGCCCGGCTCCGGCACATCCTTTCTCCTGGCCTGGCCCTCCGCCTCTGGACTGCCCTGCTGGCCGCCGGCATGCTGGCTGGCCGCCCCGGCTTCGACGCCGTGGCCCAGGGGCCCGGCCTGCCCACCCGCGCCTTTGATCCGGGCCAGGTCATGCAGGTCATCGGGGCCATCAACGCCAGCAACGGCGCCCCCCAAAGCCACACCAGCGTGGTCATGCACCAGGGCTACATGGTGGAAGTCTACTCCGAAGAGACCATCCGACCCCGGGCGGGCATTGTCGTCTTCGACATCTCCGACCCGGCCAACCCGCTCCTGGTGGCCCGCACAGAGGAGGGGACCGGCCTGTTCAGCGAGCAGCACGCCATCGCCTTCACCCGTCAGGACGGCCGGGACTACGCCGCCCACCTGGCCGTGGACGGCATCCAGATCTGGGACTGGACCGACGTTCGCAACCCATACCCCGTGGGCCACCTGGTGCTGCCGGGCATCTTCCCCGGCTACGCCAACGGGGCCTGGTGGCTCACCTGGCAGCCACCCTACCTCTACGTCAGCGGCGCCTCCAACGGCATCTACATCGTCAACACCGCGGACCCCACCGCACCTCGCCTGGTGGACCGGGGCGGCGAGCCCAACCCCCTCCCCACCAGCCAGACGGGCGGCTTCCGGGTGGGGCCCGTCTTTGCCGTGGGCAACCTGCTGGTGGTCACCAGCAACGACGGACCCGGCTACGCCACCCTGGATATCAGCGACCCGGAGAACCCCACCCTGCTGGACGCGCTGGTCACCAACCGCACCGCCTCCTACAGCTCCATGGTCAACGGCTACCGCATCTACGCCGCGGGCAGCGCCCACGACGACTTCCTGGGCTTCGACATCCGGGATCCCCACCGCATCGTTCCCCTGGACTCGGTCCCCATGGACGGCCGGGGCGGCTACCTGACCATCCAGGACCACTTTGCCCACGTGGGCGCGTCCGACCATTACGTCAAGGTGGACATCCAGGACGACAACAACTATCGGGTGGTGGGTACTGCCACCTCCGGCGTTCCCAACCACGATGAGGACTTCGCGGTGGTGCTGGGCAATCTGGTGGTGCTCAGCGACGACCACTACAACGGCAGCTTCATCTTCCCCCACCAGGCCGAGCCGGACACCACCGGCCCCCAGGTGAACATGGTGGTCCCCCTGGACGGCGCGACGGGGCAATCCCGTTCCAGCCGCATCGGCCTTACCTTCACCGACCTGATCGACCTGCGCACGGTCAACGCCAGCACCTTCATCGTCCGCCCGGAGGATGGGCCGCCCCTGGAAGGTACCTACAGCCACCAGACGGGCATCGTCAACTTCACCCCGGCCAGCCCCCTGGCGCCCAACACCACCTACGAGATCATCGTGCCGGCCGGTGGCATCAAGGACCTGGCCGGCAACCCGGTACCCGTCACCTTCACCGCCCGCTTCACCACCGGCGAAACGGGCGGCTCGCCCCTCTTCTGCCAGGTGAAGTCCGCCGGGATGGCCGAAGTGGGCACCAGCGCCCACCTGACCGTGCGCCTCCTGGAGGGGGGCGGCGACGTCCGCTACACCTGGAACTTTGGCGACGGCTCTCCGCCCCTGATGGGCGTGCGGGACACCACCGTGGCCCACGTCTATAGCGCTCCCGGACACTACACCGTGCGGGTCACAGCCGATGATGGCCGCCACACGGCCCGCTGCGCCACCCTGCAGACGGCCTACAACCCGCTGCAACCGGGCCACGCCCCCTCTTCCTCCACCATCATCCTGGACCGTTCGGCCACCCAGGTGTGGAACGTCAACCCGGATAACGACAGCGTCACCGCCATCAATGCGGTCACCCTGGCGAAGATGTTTGAAGCGCCCGTGGGCCGCCAGCCCCGCACCCTGGCCCAGGCGCCTGACGGCAGCATCTGGGTGGTGAACCAGGGCGACGACACCATCAGTGTGTTGGATGCCAACACGGGCGCATCCCTGGGGACCATCCCCCTTCCGCCCGGCTCCCGCCCCTACGGCATCGTCTTCCACCCGGATCGGCATAGCGCCTTCGTCAGCCTCTACGCCACAGGGCGCATCGCCCGGCTGGATGTCCAGGCCCGTAGCCTGGCGGCCCAGCTGGATGTGGGACCCACGCCCCGGGGCCTGGCCCTGAGCCACGACGGCAGCCGCCTCTTTGTGGCCCGCTACATTTCGCCCGACAGCCACGGAGAAGTGGTGGAGGTGGATACCCAGGCCTTTCGGGTGGTGCGGCGGCTGGAACTGGCCCTGGACCCCGGGCCGGACACCGACAACAGCGGCCGCGGCCTGCCCAACGCCCTGGGCGCCCCGGCCATCTCCCCCGACGGCCGCCGCCTCTGGATTCCCGCCCGGAAAGCCAACATCCAGCGGGGGCAATCCCGGGACGGCCTGCCGCTGACCTTCGACACCACCGTGCGGGCCATGGCTGCCCAGGTGGACCTGCAGACCAACCAGGAGGACCTGGCCGCGCGCCATGATTTCAACAACCGGGAAGGTCCGGTGGCCGTGGGCTTCAGCCCCCTGGGCGACTACGCCTTCGTGGTGTTGCAAGGTTCCAACGCCATCGATGTGCTGGACGTCTACACCAACCAGCTCATCACCGCCATCGAGCCGGCTGGCCAGGCACCCCAGGGGCTGGCCTTCACCGCGGAAGGGGGCAAGCTCTTCGTCCATAGCTGGCTCTCCCGCAGCGTCCTGGTCTACGACGTGAGCGAAATCCTGCAGCCTGGTCTGCAGGAAGCCCGCCTCCTGGCCGAGATCCCCACTGTGGCCCAGGAGCGGCTGGATCCCCAGGTCCTGGCCGGCAAGCGCATCTTCTACAACGCGCGGGATTCCCGCATGAGCCGGGATGGCTACATGGCCTGCGCCTCGTGCCACCTGGACGGCGGCGACGATGGGCGGGTCTACGACCGGCTGGCCGACGGCGAAGGGCTGCGCAACACCATCTCCCTGCTGGGCCTGGGCCGGGAGCTCTCTCAGGAGCCCCTTGGGCGCGGCCGCCTGCACTGGACCGGCAACTTCGACGAGGTGCAGGACTTCGAGCACGACATGCGGAGCCTGTTCGGCGGGCGGGGCTTCCTGGCCGACGCCGACTTCAGCGCCGGCACCCGCAGCGATCCCCTGGGGGATGCCAAAGCCGGCCTCAGCCCAGAGCTGGACGCCCTGGCCGCGTACGTGGCCTCCCTGACGGAGCTGCCGCCCAGCCCTTTCCGCAACCCGGATGGCACCCTCACGCCAGAGGGGCAGGCCGGTCGGCGCATCTTTGAACAACTGGGCTGCCCCCTTTGTCACGGCGGCCCCGATTTCAGCGACAGCGCCACCGGCGTCAGCCACGACGTGGGAACCCTCAAGCCCACCTCGGGCATGCGGTCGGGCCAACCGCTGCTGGGGCTGGATACGCCCACCCTGCGGGGACTGTGGCTGACCGCACCTTACCTCCACGATGGTTCCGCCGCCACCCTGCGGGATGTGTTGACCACCCAGAACCCGGCTGGGCGGCACGGGGAGACGGCCACCCTAAGCCCCGAGGCCCTGGACCAGTTGATCAGCTTCCTGCTGCAGATCGATGACCGGGAACCCGGCTTCCCCGTCACGCCCCAGGGGCTCTCACCGGCCATCGAGCTGGTGAGCCCGGTGGCGGATGCAGTCTTCCGGCCGGGCCAGCGGGTGCCCATGGCGGCCAATACATCCAACCAGCTGGGCCCGGCGGTGAAGGTGGAATTCTACGCCGACGGGCAGCTCCTGGGCGAAAAAACGGCGCCAGTCTACACGTGGGAATGGGTCGATCCACCGCCGGGTATGCACTTCGTCACCGCGCGGTTGGTCTACGCCAACGGCGCCAAGACCACCGCGAACCCGGTGCGCATCTACGTCGTGCCTTGACGGAGTAGAGCATGAGCCTTCCCCACCTTGCCATCGGATGCGCTGCCGGCTTTGGCGGCGACCGAACCGATGCCGCCGGCCCCGTGGTGGAAACGCTCATCGAGTCTGGCCTGCCCGGGGTGCTCATCTTCGAGATGTTGGCCGAGCGGACGCTGGCCGTGACGTGGCGGCTGGTTGATCCCGACGCGATGCGCCCATAAGGAGGTGCCCCATTCAATCCACGATCCGTTTCCTCACCGCCTACATCTGGATCGCCCTGATCGCCACCGTGCTCAAGACCGGGACGCCCCTCCTGGAGACCAGCTCCTGGCTCGAGGTGCTGGTGGTGATCCCGGCAGGCGCCACCGGCGTCTGGTGGCTGCATGGTTTCCTGGTCCGCAAACTCGAGGCGCGCCGGGCCCGTCACCAGGAAGAGCCCTGAGCGGCCGGGGGACCGGGACGGCATTACGAAGTGCCAGGCCGGACCCAACTCATGGCCTCGCCCCGCACCAAAAACGAACGCTCGTCGTACGCACCAGGCCGGGTCACCGGGATCGCCCCCTGCTCCACCGCCACGTCCAGCGGATTGGCCCGGGTGGGCAGCGGCAGCGTCACCCGCTCGTGCATGCGCGCCGACTCGTACAGGGCCATCATGATCTCCAGCGCGGCCCGGCCATGTTTCGCCTCGCCGGGGTACTCCTCCAGCTTGCCTTCGATCCAGTCGCAAATGGCGTTGGCCTGGTCGATGTGGGCCCGGCCATAGCCCTGCAACTCCTCCTCCGCGGGCTGGAACTCCTGCCAGCCCGCCTGGGCAGAAGTGAGATAGCGCAGGCTGTTGTTGTCCACTTCGATGATGCCCTCGCTGCCGTAGATGGTGGCGCCCACCCGGTACAGGTTGTTCATGTCGCTCTCGATGACCCCCTCCACACCGTTGGGGTAGCCGATGACCCCCACGCAGCGATCCTCCACCCGGTGGCCGAAGATGTGGCGGTCCGTGTGGCGTTCCACTGCGCCCATGACCCACTGGGCCTCCACATCCCCCAGCACGAAGAGCTGAAAGTCGATGCAGTGGGTGCCGGTGTTCATCAACCCCGCGCGGATGGCCGACCAGAGCCGCTGGGGTTCGCCAATGGCGCCGCTCTGCACCAGCCGCCGGGCCTCCTGCCACGATGAGTAGAAGCGGCGCTGGTGGCCGATGGCCAGCTTCACGCCGTTGCGCGCACAGGCGATCATCATCGCGTCCGCTTCACCCAGGGAGCAGGCCATGGGCTTTTCGCAGAGGATGGCCTTGGGGCCGTGGGCCGCCGCGGCGATGGTCATCTCTGCGTGCTGGGGATCCCAGGAGCAAATGCTGACAATGTCCAGCGCCTCCCGGGCCAACATCTCCCGATAGTCCAGGTAGCGCCGTTTGACGCCGAACTCCAGGGCAAAGGCAGCCAGAGCCTGGGGATGGGAATCGGCGATGGCCACAATCTCGGTGCGATCACAGGCACGCCATCCCCGGGCATGCTCCCGGGCGATGCGACCGCTGGCAATGATACCGACCCGGTACTTGGCAGGCATGGGGATCTCCTTGTTGGATTGGATGATTGGGTGATTGGATGATTGGGTATAAAGCGCAAGGCGTGACACGTGACAGGTAACACGTGACGCGTAACACGTGACACGTGTCACGTAAGTGTGCCATGACGGACCTACATGTCACGCCGTCACGTTGTCACGCCGTCACGTCCACTCATTGGCCAGCGCCTGGAGCGCGGGGAGGGGTGCGGCATCCAGGATGTCGATGTTACGCCCCTGCCACAGGCTGCGCACGTCATCGGGGAGCGGCCCATCCACCAGGGCGTAGGCCCGGGGCGCATCCCGGCCCAGCCGGCGCAACACTTCCCGCCACAGGGTGAGGAAGCCGGGATTGTCCGGCTGAAAGCCCAGGAAGAGCACCGTGTAGCTGCTGAAGGCCTGCTCCACCAGGGCCACCACGCCCCGCTTGGCCGTGGCCAGGTCATAGAGGTCATCCTCGATCAGGGTCAGGGAACGGGGCTGGCGCAGGTCGCCGAAGAGCATCACCAGGGTAGCCCGGTCGGCCCGGCGCTGGCTGGCGTTGAAGTCGTCGGTCACCAGATCCACCGGCCGGGGGATCTCCTGGAAGGCCCGCTCCAGCAGGTTGTCGTAGCGGGTGGTGATGAAGAGCCGGAGCGGCAGCCGGGCAATCAGCCGGTCGATGGGGGCGGGCTCCTGGCCGGTGCTGTCCAGCGCCTCCCGCAGGAACTGGATCAGGTCGTTGCGGAAGCGGCCGGCCGCCTGCTGGGCAACGGCGAAGAAATCTTCAGCCGCGGTCGGCGGACTCCCGGCCAGGCCATAGCGGGCCGCCAACGCCCGGGCCAGTTCTGGCGCAGACGGCAGCCCTGTGAGCGTCCTGGGCAGGTCGCTGCCCACGAAGAGGGCCAGCCGGCCCCGCCGGGCCTCATCGGCCAGTAGCCGCAGCACCACCGGCTCCAAACCAGACCCCTGACCGGCCACGGCTTCGGTGGGTTCGACTCCGGGGGCTTCTGCCGGCGACCCCTCCAGCGCCTGGATGGCCTGGAGCAGCTCCTGGTTGCGGGGAAACTCCTGCCGCGCCCGCTCCACCAGGGTGGCCAGCAGGCTCCGGTTCTCCGCCTCGGCCAGGATGTTGTGCCAGTTGGTGACGGCCTTTTCGTCGAAGCGGATGTAGGACGGGTCCAGGCCCGCATCGGTGACGATGCGTCTGGCGTCGTCTACGGTAGGGTAGAGGCGGGCCAGAATCTGGCGAAGTGCCCGTAGCGTCTCCTGTCGATTCACGACCGTGGCTCCTCAGGGATGGTTCGGTGGGCCTGCCAACAGCAGGGTACCCCAGGTGGTGGGATCTTGCCAGTCGCGGCCCGGTGCGGTGGAAATCATGCACTGCTGCACGTTGGCCTCCGGCCGGTCGTTGTCGCTGATGCTGGCCGCCAGGCCCAACTGGAGGCCGGACTGGGGAGCGATGCCCAGGGGCGCCCAGGGCAGGGCCGCCTCCAGCACGTAACCGCCGTCGACACCCTGCGCCGCCACCCGGGCATCCGGGTAGGAAGTGGCCTGCAGGGTGGCCAGATCCCACAGGGCCACCGCTGTCCGCGTCCCCGGCTGCCCCACGCCCGCCCGCAGGTCGACCTGGCGGTCATCCCCACTGCGGCCTGTGTCCTGGAAATCCCCGGCCAGATCCAGGTCCAGCAGGAGCTGGGGCGCATCGCCGTTGAAATACTGGTAGTCGCCTCCGCTGTAGCCCACGAAGCCGTCGTCCTCCACCACAAAGGCCACATACAGGTAGGCCTCGTCGTAGGCGAACTGGACCCGGGCCGCCAGGTCGGTGGGGATGGTGCGGCCGTAGCGGGCCACCGGGTAGCGGGCAGCGCAGCCGTTGTCGTAGACCACCGTGGCCAGGGGCGTCCAGCCAGGGCCGGTGGATACCCCCTCGCCTTCCGGCGTCGGCCATTCGGAGACGTCACCGTCCACCACGATGGGCAGGCCCGTCCAGGCCCGCAGGCGGCCGTTTTCAGCGGGCCGGGCCGTGGCCTCCTGGAAGTCGATGGCCGGCGGCGGGGCAGCCAGGGTGGATGATGGCTCCGTTGCCGGGCGGGGAGCCATCTCCGGCGGCGTCAGGCTCACCCCCAGGAAGCAGCCCTGGCTCAAGGTCAGGCGGGCGTAGTGATAGGGAAGCTCCGAGTGCAGGCTGATCACCTCCTGGGTGCCGGGCGCCAGGGTGAACGCCTCCCCGTTCATGGCCGCGTAGGCCGGATCGTAGGCCTGGAAGGTGCCCCGGGCCTCCTCATCCCCGGCCAGAACGGTCACATCCACATCCCGGACCCGGGCCAGCACGGTGCGGAAGTCCAGGGTCAGGGCACCCAGTTCCATGAAGATATCCTGCCGCCCGTCGCCGTTGCAATCCACCAGGCGATAGGCCGGTGGCCCGAAGCCCGGCTCTGGCTCCAGGATGAGGGTGACCTGGCCCAGGTCGAAGGGGAGGGTGAAGGGCTCGCCCGGCGGCGGCAGCTCGGCCAGCCCACCGGTGTCCAGCACGGCGTCCGCGTGGGGCCAGAGCACCTCGCCGATCTCCGCCACCGGCTCCCCGTTCTCCAGCCGATCCATCCAGTCCAGCACCGAAAAACCGTCGTAGGCGATCCCGGCGCTGGGCACGTCGATGGGTGCGATCCAGCGGGCCACACCGCTGTCCACCCCTTTGGTGGTAGGCTGGTCCGGGTTGGGATCGTTGCGGGCGGTGACCTGCAGATCGTCCTCGGACTCCAGGCCAATGACCCACTCCAGGGGGCTGTCGAGCTCCTTGACCACCAGGAAGGAGGTGCCGGTGGCCACGATCTGGGCGAACTCCGTCTCCACCGTCATGGAGACCTGCAGGCGGCTGTCGATATCGAAGCGGGCTGTGCCGCCCCGGGAAACCAGAGCCAGGCGCACATCCCGTTCGTCCAGGGCCAGCTCCCGGAAGGTCAGCTCACCGTCCCGCATCACCTCGATCTCCACGCCGTCGGCAAACCGGAGGAGGACCCGGCCGTCCAGATCCACATCCACGCCGTCGCCCGCAGTCAGGAAGGTCCGGGTGGGCGCGGGCAGGGGACGTCGCCCGCCGGCCCGGTCGACAGTTTCCACGCCGTTGCGGGCGGAGAGGGCCCGAACGCTCTGGCCCTCGGGGGTGAGGGGAGGCTCTGGGGTGGGCGTGGCCTGGGGCAGGATCACCGGCGGTGGTGTGGACGGGGTGGATGGCAGCAGGTCGTTCGTCCGATTACAGGCAGCCAGCAGCCCCAGGCTGCCCCACAACAGCACGGCCCACAGGGAGATGGAACCCACACATCTCATGATGTATCCTCTCTGCCGTCAGCAGCGAGCTGACGGCCCGCAGCCGGGGCAATGGCCCAATGAAGCCCCGCGCTGCTGATGGCCCCGGCCAACAGCAGCCAGAGAAAGGTGCCCGGGGCAGCCCTGTACGCTGCGAAGGCATCGCCTGGTGCACCCGCCACACCGCTCCCCGCCAGGACCAACCCGCCCACCAGGGCAGCCAGGCCCAGGTGCACAAGACGGGGCAGCCGCACGTCCAGCAGATCCGGCAGACGCAGCACGGCCACGAGCAGGAAGCCGCCGGCCAGATTGATCACCAAAGTCGCCAGGGGAGCTGAGAGGAAGTTTACCATAAACAAAACCAACTCGAAACCGAGGGCAAAGGCCAGACCGCCGGCCCCGTTGATGGCCAGCCACCGGGACCACCGCTCCCGCCTGTGGGTGGGCGGATCCAGCAGGAGCCGCTCCAGCGCGGCCAGGCCGGCAGTCACCCCGGCCGTGGGAATGCCCACCAGGACGCCGGCCAGCACGCTACCCAGGATGGCCGTGCTCAGGACGGTGCGCAGGTCCAACTGGTCCAGGTCGGGGATGCCGTAGAGGCCCAGGAAGGGGCCCAGGCCCAGGGCAAAGCCCCAGAAGCCGCCCTGGAGCCCCCGCAGGGTGGCTGCCAGCACGCCGGCCCGCCCTCGCCCCCAACGACGCTGCCAGACCCGCCGTCGCACGGCCTGCCGCAGCCCGGCGGGCAGCCCTTTACCCGCGGCTGGTGCCCGGTCGACCACCGTGGCCAGCGCGTCCATGGCCGCAGCCCGCGCTTCGGGCCGTGGCCCGGCTGCGGCCAGCCCTTCCACCGCCGCAGCGCCCACCTCGGGGTAGACCTGGACCAGGGTGGCGATGGCCTGCGCGGCGGCGGACCGGACCACGCCGTCGTCATCGGCCAGCGCCCGCTCCACCAGGAGGTCCGCGGCCTCCCGAGGGCCCAGGGTCGCCAGGGCGGTGAGCGCATGCTGCCGGGCCCGGGGCTCTGGATGCCGGACCAGACGCAGGAGCACGTCCCGCTGGACTTCGGGGCGCAGCAGGGAGGCCCAGGCCTCGGTGGGCTGGCCATAGACGACGGCCGCGGCGTAGAGCATGGCGGCTTCCGCGGGCAATGGACGCAGGGCCTGGCGATGTTCGGCGATGAGGCGCAGGTCGTCGGGGCCAGGCAAACGTGCCCGGCTCTGCCAGGCCGGCAACGCCTGGCGCAGGATCTCCCGGGCCCGCTGGGTCTCCCAGAACTCATCCCCCAGCCAGCGGAGGATGCGCCCGGCCAGGTAGTCGTGGGCCAGCTGGTAGGCCAGGGAAGGGCCGTCACCCGGGCCAGCAGGGCTTCCCACCTGGAAACGCTGGACCAGCCGCTGCTGGGTGAGTCGGTCCAACAGGGCGGTGACTTCCGGTTGGGGCCGATCCACCGTTCGGGCCAGCTCTGCCAGGGAGAGGCGCTGCTTGACGCCGCTGGAGTGGACCAGCGCGGCCAGGAGGAGCCGCACGTGGGGCTGCTGGTCAGGGTCAAATTGGGCCACGGCTTCGGTCAGGTACTCCCCCAGGATGCCCTGGACGCCGCCCAGGCGCTCCAGGTGGGCGGACGTGATGGTGGCCATCTGCCCCGGCCTCACCGGGGTCTCTGTCGCCGCCTGGTAGAGGCGCTGGCAGACGATCTGGAGCTGGGGTGGGGCTACCCCGGTGGCATCCCCGTCGGAGAGTTCGTCCAGCAACCGCTGCACCAGGGCCGGCTCCCAGGCCACGTGGAAGAGCTGGGCCGGCTCCTCGATGGTGGCCCGGGCCGCCTCCCGGCCCAGCCGCTCCAGGCGGAAGCGCACATCCAGCAGATTGGGCAGGTGGTCCCGCAGGGTCTCCAGCCGGCCCAGGAAGTCCTCCCGTATTGCCAGGACCAGGCGCAGGTCCAGGGCAGGGTCGGCCCGTAGCTGCTGCAGGAAACGGGCCGCCGCCTCTCGGGTCTCGGCGTCCTCCGCCAGGAAGAGCTGCTCGAACTGGTCCAGCGCCAGCACCACCGGCCCGTCGAGCCGGGCCTGAAGCTGGCGGATCTGGGGGACAAGCTCCGTGGAGGGCGTGTTCAGGCCGACTTCCTGGAGGGCTTCCTGGAGAGCCTGCTGGAGGAGGGCTTCCAGCGGGGCGCCGGGGATCACCTCGGCCAGGGCCATGAGCGCCCGGCGTCGGGCCAGGCGCGGCCGGACCCCGGCCTGGAGCAGGCTGGTCTTGCCGCTGCCACTCTCGCCGTAGACCACGGTCAGGCGGTGGGCCAGGATGCGGTGGGTGAGCCGTTCGGCTTCCTGGTCGCGACCGGCGAAGATGGCCGCGTCGGCGGCGGTGTAGCTGTCCAGCCCTTTGTAGGGTGCCGGCGGCAGGGGCGCGCTGGCAGGATCCCCGGCCAGGGCCTGGAGCGGGTTCATGGCCTGGGGCGGTGCCTGGGTCCACTGGCGGGTCGCCGCGATCAGCGCCTCCAGGAACGCCATGGGCGCCTGCACCAGCAGCTGGACGTTCTGTCCTTCCCAGTAACGGCGTTCCACCTCGTCCAGGGGGGCCGGCACCACTGCGTAGGCCGTGCGGCGAAAGACGCTCAGGTTGCGGCTGACCCGGCGGAAGAAACGTTTGAAGGGCTCGCCGTTCAGGTCATAGCCCAGAAGGATGAGGGTCTTGGTGGCGAAGAAGGCCTTGACCACGTCGGAGACGGTGGGCAGCCGGTCGATGAAGGCATCGATGTCGTCCTCGGTGATGACCAGGGTTTGGGGCCGGGTGATGTCGCCCAGCAGCTTGATGAGGGTGACCTTGGTGGCGTCGATGCCGGGCACGTCTTCGTCCTGGACGACAGGGATGAAGGGTTTGCGAAGTTGTTGCAGGGCCAGTTCCAGGAGGTGATCGAAGCGGGTGGTGATGACCGTGTTTTCCGGCAGGAGGGCGGTGGCGATGAGCTGGTGGACGGTCGCCGGCTCCTGTTCCAGGCGCTCCAGCTCTTCGGCCAGGGCCTGGAGGAGGGCGCTGCGCCCCAGGAGCACCTCGAAGTCCCGGGCCACCGCGGGCAGGCTGCGATCTGGGCGCTGGTAATCGATGCGCGCAGCCAGGGCCTCGGCCAGCCGATCCAGGAGTGGGGGACGCTCCGGGTCCTGGCCCAGGGTCGGTCCAATGAACAGGACGGCGTTATCCTGGACCAGGAGCCTGGCCAGGTGGGCGATCAGATCGGGTGTGGGGCGCATGGGCCTCTGGGTGAATGTACTTCAGCGCGCACTTTAATCACCGCCGTATGTTTACCGCCTCGCAGCAACTTTTCCACTTCCTTCTCCACCAATTCCCCCCCACAAACAGGGCACTTATGGAAAGGCTTCATTTAGGATCCTCCATGAAAAGCCCCACTCCGGGACGCCACCAATTTGGCATAGAGCGCTTCCTGGCGGGCGATGCCTTCCTGGTGACGGGCGTGATGGAGCGGGTCGGGCAGGTAGGTGGCGCCGGTTTCCGGCGGCAGTGCCGAGGGCCGGCGGATGCAGCCCAACTGCTCCAGGGCCAGCAAGGCCAGGCCGCGGCTGGTGCTCTCCTTCTCCACCAGGGTCAGGACCGGCTTGCCCAGCGCGTCGGCCAGGATCTGGAGCCAGGCCGGCGAGCTCAAAACAGCGCCGCCGCTGGCTATGATCTGGTGATCGTTGCGCCACTCGCCCAGGTGGGGCAGGATGCGCCGATAGATGAGGGCGAAGCGATAGGCGATGCCCTCCAGCCCGGCCTGGACGATGTCGATGGGGTCGGTGTGAAGGGTGAAGCCCACCAGGCTGGCCCGGGCATCTTCCCGCCAGCCGGGCGCCCGTTCCCCAGCCACGAAGGGGAGCACAGTCAGGCCGTGGTCCACGGCGTGGCCGCTGGCATCTTGCCGGCGGACTCGCTCGGCCAGGGCAGCTTCCAGCTCCCCCGGCTCAGGCAGTTGCAGGGTTTGGCGGAGCCAGGCGAAGAGGTTACCGCCTTCGGTGGTGGCGCCGCCCAGGAGGGCCCGACGCCGGTCCACCCGATAGAGCCAGAGGCCCTCGGGCACACGTTCCAGGCCAGGATCCACCACGACGCGCATGGCGCCGGTGGAGCCGATGGTGAGCGCGATGTGGGCGGGGTCGTCACAGCCGCTGCCGATGTTGGCTGCAGCGCCGTCGCCGATGGCCGGGAGCCAGGGCACCCGGTCCAGGGCCGGCCAGCGCTCCGCCCAGGGGGCACGCAGCCCTTGCAGCGGCTGGTCGATGTCGCCCAGGGGGAAGAGCTGCTCCTCGCGGATGGGCAGCCGATCCAGCCATTCCGCGTCCCAGGTTAGCTCGAAGCGGTTGAGCAGCCCGCTCCAGGAAGCGACACTGTAGCTCATGCAACGCTGGCCCAGGAATTCCTGCAGGATGTACTCGCCGATACCCGTCCAATGGCGGACCGCCTGGAGCCACTCGGGATGGGTGCGCTGGATCCAGCGGAAGCGCGCGGGCAGGTAGGAGGTGTGGATGAGGCAGCCGGTGCGGTTGTGGCTGGCGGCCATGCCTTCGGGGCCCAGCTCCTGGCGCAGGGCCTGGGCATCGGCCGCGTTGCGGGTGTCCGCATAGATGAAGACCGGCGTGACGGGCTTGCCCTGGGCATCCAGGCCCACCAGGTTACCCACCAGGGTGTCCATGGCCACCGCGCCGATCTGGTGGGCCAGGGGACCGGCCCCGTCCAGGATCTGGTCGATGACCGCGACCACATTCTCCAACAGGTGGCCGGCATCGAAGACTGCGCCGCCGTCGGCGGTGGTTTCCAGGCGGTTGGCCCGCTGGGCCACATGGCCGGGCAGGGGCCGGGCCTGGGCGTCGAAGAGGATGGCACGGGTGGAAGAAGTGCCGACGTCGATGGTCAAAATCAGGGGCGACGATTCTTGGGACACAGTTGGTACACTCCACTGGGTGGTTTTAATGCTCGTCCAGCTCCACGAACTGACGGGCGTAGAGGCTGGCGTAGAGGCCGCCCCGGGCCAGCAGCTCCTCGTGGGTGCCCTGCTCCACGATGCGGCCATGCTCCACGGCACAGATGAGATCCGCGTTGCGGATGGTGCTGAGCCGGTGGGCGATGACCACCGAGGTGCGCCCCCGCAACAGGCGGTCCAGGGCATCCTGGATCAGGGCCTCGGTCACCGTGTCCACGCTGGCCGTGGCCTCATCCAGGATAAGGATGCGCGGGTCGGCCAGCACGGCCCGGGCAATGCAGATGAGCTGCCGCTGGCCCACCGAGAGGTTGCTGGCCCCTTCCTGGATCTCGGTGTCGTAGCCGTCGGGCAGAGCGGTGATGAACGGGTGACAGTTGGCCAGCCGGGATGCCTCCTCCACCTCCTGGTCGGGCGCCTCGGGACGGCCGAAGCGGATGTTATCCCGGATGGTCCCGGAGAAGAGGAAGGGATCCTGGGGGACCAGGCCCATCTGGCGATGGAGGGACTGCTGGGTGACGGTGCGCACGTCGATGTCGTCGATGAGGACGGCGCCTTCGGTCACGTCGTAGAAGCGGGCGATGAGGTTGGCGATGGAGCTCTTGCCCGCGCCGGTGGGCCCCACCAGGGCCACCGTCTGGCCGGGCTCGATGACGAGATTGACGTCGTGCAGAACCGGTGCATCGTCCCGGTAGGCGAAGGTGACGTGGCGAAGCTCTACCTTCCCCACGATGGGCGGCATCTCCCGGCCGTCCGGCGGATCGGCCACCTCGGGCTCGGTGTCCAGCAGCTCCAGAACCCGCTCGCCGCCGGCCATGGCCGACTGCATGGTGGTGTAGAGCTGGCTCAGCTCCTGGATGGGTTGGAAGAAACGGGTGACGTAGGCCAGGAAGGCCACCACCACGCCCAGGGTCAGTTCGTCCTGGGCCACGGCCCGGCCGCCGAACCAGAGGACCACGGCCGTGGCCAGCATGCCCAGGAATTCCACCGCGGGTAGGAAGATGAAGGAGAGGGACATGGCCGCGATGTTGGCCTCCCGGTTGGCCTGGTTGACCACGTCGAAGCGCTCCTGGGTGGCCTCCTCCTGGGCGAAGGCCTGGATCACCCGCATGCCGGCGATGTTCTCGGCCAGGTTGCCCACCACCGCAGCGATGCGCGCCCGGGTCTGGCGGAAGGCCACCTTGGCCTGGCGGGCGAAGAGGTAGGTGGCCAGGACCATGAGGGGGATCACGGCGAAGGTGAGTAGGGCCAGCTTGGGGCTCATGGAGACCATCACCGCCACGATGCCCAGCAGGATCAGGGTGTCCCCCACCAGGGTGATCAGGCCCTGGGAGAGCAACTCGTTGATGACGCCCACGTCGTTGATGACCCGGGAGACGGTGACGCCGATGATATGGGTATCGTGGTAGCCGATGGGCAGCCGCTGCAGGTGGTGAAAGAGCTGGGAACGCAGGTTGGCCAGCACCCGCTGTCCTACCCACGAAAGGAGGTAGCTCTGGCCGGCCGAGGCCAGGTAGATGCCCACAAAGGCCGCCGCGGTCAGGCCGGCGATGCGGGTCAGGCCGGGCACGTCCCCCTGGGCAATGTACTGGTCGATAGCCACCTTGATCAGGTACGGCGTGGCCAGGGTCAGGGCCGAAGCCACCAACATGAGCACAAAGGCCACCAACATGCGCCGCCAATACGGCCGCACGAAGACCAGCAGGCGGCCGACCACCCGCACATCCAGGGGGCGCCCTTCCCGCTCTTCACCAAAGTTGCGCAGCGCACCCCGGGGGCCCATCCCGGGGCTGCCCATGCCGATGGAAAAGCTCATGGTCTTGATTCACTCCCGTTTGCGTGCCAGGGTGACGCCATCGCCGATAGGTACCAGGCTCAGGTCGATGCGGTCATCCCCGTGGAGCTTGCGGTTGAGGGCCCGAATGGCCTGGGTGCTCTTATCCTGCCGGCTTTCATCCAGCACGCCCCCACCCCACAGCACGTTGTCGATGGCGATGAGTCCGCCCGGCCGAACCAGTTGGAGGCAGGCCTCGTAGTAGGCGTCGTAGTTGTCCTTGTCTGCATCGATGAAGGCAAAGTCGAAGCTGTTGTGCTGCTGCCGGTCGGCCAGCAGCCCTTCCAGGGTCTGGAGGGCAGGGGCCAGGCGCAGGTCGATCTTGTGGGCCACGCCGGCCTTCTCCCAGAAGGGGCGGCCGATGGCCGTCCACTCGGCGCTCACGTCGCAGGCCAGCAGGTAGCCGTCCTCGGGCAGGCCCAGGGCCACCGAAAGGGCGCTGTAGCCGGTGAAGACGCCGATCTCCAGGGCCCGGCGGGCGCCCATGAGCTGCACCAAAAAGCGCAGGAACTGGGCTTCATCGGGGGACATCTGCATCCCCTTCTCGGGCAGCCGGGCGGTCTCGGCCCGCAGTTCCGCCATGGGCGCCGGCTCCCGCAGGGAGACAGAGAGGAGGTAGTCGTACAGTGGATCGGTCAGTGAAATGGTACGATTGGCCATGGATTGAGTATTCTCCCTTGGATGTTTTTGGCTGTGGAATCTTAAAGATAACGTGTCGCTGTCATTTCCACAAATTTCTGCCCTGACGCCAGCCCCTCCGGCGGCCAGCCGCGGTGTCGGGGCCGACTTTTCCCCATGCAGCGACCGTCTGGAGGTGCCATGCAGGTGCAGGAAGCAAAGCAAATTGCCCGAGAATGGGTGCAGGAAGAGGGCCACCTGCCTGGCTTTGGGGGTGCCTTCACCCACGGCTCCATCAACTGGCTGCCTGACGACGCTCCCCTACCGCCCACCTCGGACGTGGACCTGATGCTGGTGGTCGACAGGCCGGCGGAGCACCCCAAGCGGGGGAAATTTCGCCATCGGGGCGTGACCCTGGAGGTCTCCTTCCTGGGGGTTGACCAGCTGGAGACGCCCGAGAGGATCCTGGGCGACTATCACCTGGCCGGCAACTTTTGCAGGGCCACCCTGCTGGACGACCCCACCGGCCGGCTGGCCAGCCTTCAGGAAACGGTGGCCCGGGCATATGCCCGGCGTTTTTGGGTAGAGGCCCGGTGTCGACATGCCCTGGCCCACAGCCGGCAATATCTGCACCGGCGCCGGGACGGCGATCCCCTCCACATCCAGGCCATGGCCTGGCTCTTCGGGGCCGGTGTGACGACCCACGTGCTCCTGGTGGCGGGCCTGGAGAACCCCACCGTACGTACCCGCTATGTGGCGGTGCAGCGGCTGCTGGCGGGCTACGCCCATGTGGCGGCCTGCCGGGGCCTCCATCAGGAGCTGCTGGAGCTTCTGGGCAGCGCGGCGCTCTCCCAGGCGGCTGCCGGGCAACATCTGGCGGCCATGGCGGCTGCCTTCGACGCGGCCCAGGCGGCCATCCGCTCATCCTTTCCCTTTGGCACGGACATCAGCCCGGCGGGCCGTATCGTAGCCGTGGAGGGCAGCCGGGCGCTGATAAGCCGGGGCGACCACCGGGAAGCCCTCTTCTGGATCGGGGTCACCTACTGCCGCTGCATGGAGGTACTCCACGCCGACGCACCCGCCCAGGCAGCGCGCTTCCTGCCGGGCTTCCACAGGCTCCTCGCGGACCTTGGCATCGGTACGCCTGCCGATCTGAAGCAGCGCTGTGCCCAAGTGGAGGCGTTTCTGCCCCGCCTGTGGACGGCGGCAGAAGCCATCCTGGCAGCCAATCCGAGGGTTCTTGCCTGAGCGGAACCCGGAAGCCGACAAGGTCGCGCGGGGATGGTGGAGGCAATCGAAGTTACTGGACCAAAATGCCCCGGGTCTTCACCTCCCAGGCCAGCGGATGTTCATCGCGGAACTGCTCGGGGCGAAAGCCGATCACTTCAAAGCGAGGATTGATGCGCGTTGCCACATAGGTCAGACGAAGTCGGTCCTGTAAGCGATCCCCGGTGAGATCTGGTGAAATCACAGCTACATCAATGTCACTGTCCGGTCCGGCAGTGCCAGAATCGTAAGATCCATACAAATAGGCTGCCGTGATTTCCAAATTTTGTGAGCGCAGAACACGAAGCAGCTCTCGCACCTGCCTCATCAACTGTTCTCTGCTGACGGCCCTGTCTGTCGCGCTTGCTCCAGTTCCGATTTTAGCCATGAGCCGACCTCTTGTATCGCGCGAATTTCCGCTTCTGCGTACTGCCTGGAATAGCGCTCTCGCAGCGAGATCCGCTCTCCAAGGTATTGGAATAAACGACCCAGCTGCACTACAGACATGTCAATCCACGCCCCCCGCGAGGGGGAGCGACCCTGCCCGGGCGCTTTTTTTTGTACTGAAAAAACTGTTTCAATCCACGCCCCCCGCGAGGGGGAGCGACGTGGGATCGCCTCGGCCTGTACAGTCTCACCCCGGTTTCAATCCACGCCCCCCGCGAGGGGGAGCGACCCTGCATCCTCATTGCCTGGCACCTGGCCGGACTGTTTCAATCCACGCCCCCGCGAGGGGGAGCGACCGCCGCCACGTGCGGCGGAATCCCCCCATCAACATGTTTCAATCCACGCCCCCCGCGAGGGGGAGCGACCCTGCATCCTCATTGCCTGGCACCTGGCCGGACTGTTTCAATCCACGCCCCCCGCGAGGGGGAGCGACCGCCGCCACGTGCGGCGGAATCCCCCCATCAACATGTTTCAATCCACGCCCCCCGCGAGGGGGAGCGACACGTCCGTCCGAGACACCTGGGCCGAACCGGATGTGTTTCAATCCACGCCCCCCGCGAGGGGGAGCGACTCACCCCAGCGTCACCAGCGTCACCCGGTGAGGGTGTTTCAATCCACGCCCCCCGCGAGGGGGAGCGACGGACTGGCACGCAGACCACCGACATCATCGACATGTTTCAATCCACGCCCCCCGCGAGGGGGAGCGACATCCGGCGCTCCGCATGTTCCGAATGTTCCGGATGTTTCAATCCACGCCCCCCGCGAGGGGGAGCGACTTCGTGGCCCGCTCCGAGGCGGATCTGTACATCGAGTTTCAATCCACGCCCCCCGCGAGGGGGAGCGACCGGGATGGGGCGTCTTGGACGCCGCCGCGGCCTGGTTTCAATCCACGCCCCCCGCGAGGGGGAGCGACATGCCGCGATGGTCGTCGTCCAGCGCGATGGCGGTGTTTCAATCCACGCCCCCCGCGAGGGGGAGCGACGCCCGGGGCCGGGGCCGGACTGAGCCGGCCCGGAAATGTTTCAATCCACGCCCCCCGCGAGGGGGAGCGACATTGGTATTTGCGCGGCACGCGTTGACAGGACAGTTTCAATCCACGCCCCCCGCGAGGGGGAGCGACGTGCCATGCTGCCGCCCGACCAGGAGCTGATCGATGTTTCAATCCACGCCCCCCGCGAGGGGGAGCGACCTGGTCCAGCGCCAGTCGCCATCTCCTCACGTCCCTGTTTCAATCCACGCCCCCCGCGAGGGGGAGCGACGTGCCATGCTGCCGCCCGACCAGGAGCTGATCGATGTTTCAATCCACGCCCCCCGCGAGGGGGAGCGACCTGGTCCAGCGCCAGTCGCCATCT